>DAINBM010000016.1:0-12969 GCA_036732965.1 Caulobacteraceae bacterium
ACAATTTCAATATTTTTGGCCACAACTTGAAATTATCAGTTGTTTTTCTTGATGTGAAATCTCCGCAAGGGCCGCGAAAAATACTGGACGTCAAAATTAGGCATCAAATATAATTTCTATATTTGATCCCTTCGCACCCCACTACAAAGTTTAAGCGGACTCTGAGACAAATCTCGGGCAGAAAAAATACAGTTCCTGCAGATGCCAAGGATGGCTTGAAAAGCTCGCAACAATGTGGTGTTTTTGACGCCCAAAATGGGGTGTTCGGCATCATCTTCGAACGGAACCGGTGAGGCAATCGCGACCGTGTAGTGTGTGGTTCTTTCTGGAGCCACAAAATGGGCCGTTTAATGTCTTGGTGTGATGAGCTTGGCTGAGCCGGAATCGCAAGACCGAACAAGACCTCTGGACGGACCGACCCCCGATGGTCCGGCATCCTCCCTCCGCAGGAACTATCTCCTGCTCAGAAAACTCTTCGTGCTGGCCGGGGATATCCGGGCCAATTTCCGCGTCGAGATCGACGAGATCTACCTGATCCTCTGCCTTGTATTCGTGGCCGATGCGGATCGCCTGACCGGTGCGGACTCCCGTCGGGCCGGGGGCGCCAGCGCCCACACCATTTCGCAGATGACCGACATCCCCCGGGAAACCGTGCGCCGGAAGATGCAGCGGATGATCGGGATCGGGGCCGTGATCCAGGATACGGGCAAGCTCTACCGCCTCGACCCGGACAGCCGCCTCGTGCTGTCGGTGCTGGCAGCCCTGGGGCGCCTGGCCGACGACATGAGCCCGCGGGCGGACTAGGCCATGCCCCCGTTCAAGATATGGCTGGCGTCGGTCTGCCTGGCCGCCGGCACCGCCGCGTCGGCGGAGGATGCCGCCTGGTCGGTGTCCGCCCAGGCCACCAGCCTGACCCAGTATCACCCCGCCTTCCATGAAGGTGTGCGCGGCCCCAACAGCTTCGACCCCGGCAATCGCGGCAACACCACAAATGACGCGACCCTGTTTGTCGGCGCGCGTCCCTGGTCCGGCGGCGAGGTCTGGCTGAACGGCGAGATCGATCACGGCTTCGGCCTGTCCAACACGCTGGGGGCGGCGGGCTTTCCCAGCGGAGAGGCCTACAAGGTCGGACGCAACGCACCCTATTTCCGGCTGCAGCGCTGGTTCCTGCGCCAGACGGTGAACCTCGGGGGTGACACCGAGGCCGTCGCCGCGGACCAGAATGTGATGCCCGGCAGCCGCACGCAGGATCGCATCGTCGTCACGGCGGGCCGCTTCAGCGTCGGCGACGTGTTCGACACCAACCGGTACGCCCACGACCCCCGCGCGGACTTCATGAACTGGGCTGCCATCGATACCGCCACCTTCGACTATGCCGCCGATGCCTGGGGCTATAGCTGGGGGGCTGCGGCAGAGCTGTGGAAGGGCCCGTGGACCGTCCGGGCCGGGCTGTTCGACCTGTCCGATGTTCCCAACAGCAAGCGGCTGGACGCCACCTTCGGCCAGTTCCAGACCGTGGCGGAGATCGAGCACCGGCAGACGATCGGCGGGCGTCCCGGTGCCGTCCGTGTGACCGGTTTCCTGAGCCGCGGACGCATGGGTCATTTCGCCGCGGCCCTGCGCGCGGCGGCCCTGTCCGGCGGACCGCCCGACATCGCCGCGGTCCGGACCTATTCCAGCCGGGGCGGGTTGGGCGTCACGGTGGAGCAGGAGCTCGCAGAGGGCCTCGGTGGCTTTGTGCGGGCGGGCGTCGCCGGTGGTGATACGGAAGCCTATGAGTTCACCGATGTGGACCGGGCGCTAGCGGCCGGCCTGTCGGGCTCAGGGGCCCGCTGGGGCGCACCGGACGACACGGTGGGGCTGGCCCTGATCGCCAACATGGCCAGCCATCGCCGCCAGGCCTATCTGGCGGCCGGCGGTCTCGGGATCCTCGTCGGGGACGGGCAGCTGCGCCACCCGGGCACGGAGCAGATCGCGGAGGTCTATTACAAGCGGGCCGTCGCCCCCTGGCTGCAGGTCACCGTCGACTATCAGGCCGTCGTCAGTCCGGCCTACAACCGTGACAACGGACCGGCGTCGATCTTCGGCCTGCGACTGCACCTGCAGCACTGAAGGCCGCGAGCGGGGACAGTGCCTAGCTGACCCCCATCTCGATGGAGAAGCGGACCAGATCGGCCGTGCGGGACAGGCCCAGCTTGGTCTTGATCTGGGTACAGGTATTGGCCACCGTCTTGTAGCCGACGCCCAGCGCATCGGCGATTTCCGCAAGGCTCTTCCCGGCCGCCAGCAGGCGCAGGATCTCCAGGTCCCGGGTACTGAGCCGACGGATCGGCTCCCCCTCCGCGGCACCGCCCACGGCCATGGCCTGGGCAATGTCGGCCTCCACATAGCGCCCCCCGGCGGCCACCTTCCGCACGGCCTCCAGCAGCTCGTCGGGAGAGGCATTCTTGCTCAGATAGCCGATGGCCCCGGCATCGAGGGCGCGGGCGGCATAGAGGGGCTCCGCATGCATGCTGAGCACCAGGATCCGCCGCGTCCGGTCGTCCAGCAGAAGGCGGGAGATCAGTTCCAGCCCGCCCAGCCCCGGCAGGTTGAGATCCAGGATGACAAGGTCCGGTCGCTCCTGTCGGGCCAGGGCCAGGGCGTCTCGCCCGTTGGCGGCCTCGATCACCTCCACCGCGTGCACGGTGGCGATCATGCGCCGCAGCCCGTCACGGACAATGGCATGGTCGTCGACGATCAGGATCTTCATGCCGCCCCTCCCTCTCCACCGGATGCGGCATCCGGATGCTCTGCCGGACCCCGGGCCGGTGCCACCGCCTCCACCGTCCAGCCGCGACCGGGGGTGGCGTCGATCCGCAGCTCACCCCGGGCGGCCGCCATCCGCTCGCGCATGCCGCGGAGGCCGAAACCGGATCCCGCGCGGGGCTCCGCCGGGCCGGCCCCGCCGTCATCCGCCACCCGCACCCGGATGCGGCCCGGCGCGGGCACCGACAGATCCACCCGGATCGCCTTCGGGCGGCCGTGGCGCACCGCATTGCTCAGCGCCTCCCGGGTGACCCGCCAGAGGGCTTCGGCCTGGCGGGTCTCCACCGCCTCGTCCCCGATCTCGCAGCGGAGATTGAAGCTGATGTCCGGGCGCTTGGCCTGCCAGAAGGCGACGGCATCCGCCAGGGCCATGGGCAGGCCCAGATCCACCTCCGGGGCCGGGCGCAGCTGGTTGAGCATGTCCCGCACCTGGCGCTGCATGTGGTCCACCGCGGCGGTGATGGAGGCCAGGCGCTCCTGCGCCTCTGCCAGCCGGTCGGCCCGGACCAGCCGTCCGGCCAGACTGGCGTCCAGGCTGACGGCAAACAGATAGGGGCCGATCTCGTCGTGGAGGTCCCGGGCGATTTCGGCCCGCTCCTCGTCCTGCAGGGTCAGGAGCTGGGCCTCGAGCAGGCGGTTGCGCCGGTCGATATCCGCCAGCCGTGCGGCCATGGTGTTGAAGCCGCTGCCCAGCATCGCCAGCTCCGCCACGCCGCGGGCGGGGACATGGGCGGAATAGTCGCCATTGCCGATCCGGCCAAAGGCGTCGGACAGCTGGGTCAGGGGCCGCAGCGCCGCGCCGATCACCACATGGACGCCGACGCCTCCGAGCAGACTGAAGGCGGCAAAGGCCGCGACCATCCGGGTCAGCTCGCTCCAGGCGTCGGCCACATCCGCGGCCTCCAGGGCCTGCAGGCGGACCCGGCCACCGCCTGCGGTCCCCGCCATCAGGTCAAGGGTCGAGGATTGCGGCCGCATCCACGCCACGAACCAGCCAGGTGCCGGATGGTTCGGCCGCCGGGGCCTGGACTGCTGCAGCACGCGGCCCTGACCGTCATAGGCCGTCGCCAGAATGTGCCGGGAGCCGTCGAAGGACTGGACGAAGCGCACCAGATCCATGGTGGCATGACCCGACTGGCGCAGGTCGCCGAGCGGCTCGGCCGCACTCTGGCGGGCCCCGTCCAGGGCGGACCGAAGCTCGTCCCGAAGGCTGTCCCGGGCCCGCAGACCGGCACCGATCGCGCCTGCCACCAGGCTCAGCGCAAAGGTGGCCCCCACGGCCAGAAGGACACGGGACCGAAGGGCACGCGGGCGGGTCAGAACGGACGAGATCGCGCCACGAAACAATGGGATGGGTCCCTGGCCCCAGCTCTGCACGGGATCGGGAAAAATTCCCGACAAACTCGGGAAGCCGCCCTCTGGCGACTTGACCACAATATCCGTAAACCCTGTCGGACTGGTTCGACAACCGGTTCAACCCGTCCGTGCAGAGTGCGTCGCCCGAAATGCCCAGGTTCCTGTTGCTGTCGACCACCACCCTCGCCCTCGCCATGCTGATGCCCCCCACCTTCGCGCATGCGGCGGAGACGGCCCCGGCCGATGCGGCAGCGGACGCCGCGGTGACGGTCGAGGCGGTCCATGTGAATGCCCGGCTGAACGCGGCCAGGGACCAGATCCAGCCCAGTCTCGGCGCGTCGGTCTACACGATGGACACACAGGCCATCCAGAACATCCCTGGTGGGGACAATGTCTCGCTGAACCAGGTGGTGCTGCAGGCCCCCGGCGTGGCCCAGGACAGCTTCGGCCAGTTGCACGTGCGCGGGGAGCACAACGGCCTCCAGTACCGGCTGAACGGCGTGATCCTGCCCGAGGGGCTCAGCGTGTTCGGCCAGGCCCTCAGCCCCCGTCTGGCGGGCAAGGTGGCGCTGATCACCGGCGCCCTGCCGGCCCAGTACGGCCTGCGCACGGCCGGGGTGGTGGACATCTCCACCAAGGCGAAGTTCGAGAATGCGGGCTCCCTCGGCCTCTACGGCGGATCGCACGGGCAGGTTCAGCCCAGCTTCGAATACGGCTTCAACCAGGGGGACCTGAACGGCTTCGTGTCCGGCTCCTGGATGCGCAGCGATCTCGGGATCGAAAGCCCCAACGCCCGCGCCACGCCCCTGCATGACCGGACCGACCAGGTGAACGGCTTTGCCTATCTGGAGAAGGTGGTGGGTCCGGACAGCCGCCTGGCCCTGATCCTCGGCAGTTCCGTGGACCGGTTCCAGATCCCCGACACGGCCGGCCAGACCCCCGGCCTGCGCCTCGGCCCCGGTGCCGGCGCGCCGCTGGTCGTCAACGGCCAGACCACGTTCGACAGTGCCCGACTGAACCAGACCCAGAAGGAACTGACCCACTATGGCGTGGTCAGCTATCTGCGCTCGGGAGAGCGGTTCACCGGGCAGCTGTCCGTGTTCGCCCGCTACTCCACCCTCGACTTCACCCCCGACGCCCTGGGGGACCTGCTGTTCAACGGCATCAGCCAGACCGCGTCCAAGTCGGACACGGCCGGCGGTCTGCAGGCGGAGGGCGTCTATCACGCCGACAGCGCACACACGATCCGGACCGGTCTGATCGTCCAGCTGGACCGCTCCACCAGCCGCACGGCGTCACAGGTGATCCCGCTGGCGGCAGACGGGTCGCAGCTGGGCTCCCAGCCGGTCACGGTGACCGACAACGGGGCCCGGACCTCCGCGACGGAGAGCCTCTACGTGCAGGACGAATGGAGCCTGACGCCGGACCTCACCCTGAACTACGGCCTGCGCTATGACCGCTTCAACGGCTTCCGCGATCAGGATCAGGTGAGCCCGAGGGTCAATCTGGTGTGGAAGCCGCTGGCCGCCACCACCGTGCACGCGGGCTATTCCCGCTATTTCACCCCGCCGCCCTTCGAACTGGTCGGCGCGACCACCGTCGGGAAGTTCGTCGGGACGACGGCCGCGTCCCCCGGCAGCCTCGACACCACCCCCTATGCCGAGCGGTCGAACTATTATGATATCGGCGTGGAGACCCAACCGGCCAGAGGCCTGACCCTTGGTCTCGATACCTATTACAAGACCAGCCACAACCTGATCGACGAGGGCCAGTTCGGGGCCCCGATCATCCTGACGCCGTTCAACTATGGCGACGGGGTCCAGTACGGGATCGAGCTGTCCTCCAGCTATGCCCGCGGACCGCTCTCCGGCTACGCCAACCTCGCCTACGGCATCGCCCGGGGGCGGAACATCATCTCCAGCCAGTTCAATTTCGACCCGGCGGAACTGGCCTATATCCGCAACCACTACATCTATCTCGACCACGAGCAGAAGTTCACCGGATCCGCCGGGGCAGCCTGGCGGCTGGGTCCGACGACGGTGAGCGGCGACCTGGTCTATGGGTCGGGCCTGCGCCGCACCGGCGACATCCCCAACGGCCGCTCCGGCCCCACCTATACGGTGGTGAACCTGTCGGTGAGCCACAGCCTCGACCTCGGCCATATCGGCCTGTGGACCGCCCGGGTGGACGTGATCAACGCCTTCGACAAGATCTACGAGATCCGCGACGGCAGTGGCGTGGGCGTCGGCGCGCCCCAGTTCGGGGCCCGCCGGGGCCTGTTCCTCGGCCTGCGCCGGGAGATCTGATCAGAACAGCTTGCGGTCGATGTCCGTATAGGGCCGGACGCGACAGACGCCCTCGCGGACGTCATCCATCACCGTGTCCTGGTCCAGGGTCGAGACCCGCTCGTCCGTCATGTGGCCGGAGCGGCGGTTGATGACCACTGTCCGCCGGGTCACCAGCGGGCCCTCCGTCACCGGTGGGCTGGACAGGGTCGCGAGGTCCGCCGCAAGGGTCAGGTCACCGACCGATCCGCAGGTGTCCTCGCACCAGCGGCGCTGCTCCAGGTCGACCCGCAGGTGTGTCCGCACCGACACCTTGCGTCGCTTGACCAGGTGCTGCAGCGTGCAGTCGAGATCGAACCGGGCGGGGGGCTCGCCCTTCGGCGACGGCCGTGCCCCGAACAGCGGCAAGGCCGCCTCCGCATGGATGGGCACCGCGGCCACCCAGACGGCCGCCAATGCCCCGCAGATCCTCAGTCCCATGCCCATCTGCCCAGGCCTCCGAAGCGATTCGTTCCGGCATCCTAGCATGCCCGGTCAGCGTCGCAGGGTGAGCGCGATCCGCACCGTCGTCGGCGGCCCGAAGGAGATCAGGCCGTTCGCATCCCGGGCCGTCTGGACCCGCTGGCCGATATTGTCGACGGCCACCGAGACCTCCCGCCCCGGCTGGACCGCCCAGGCCGCCGACAGCGATCCCGCCGTGGCGGCGCGCAGGGGCCGCAGGTTCTGGTCATCGTCAAAGCGCCGTCCCTCCCGGCGGACACTGCCGCTGAGCCGGACCGTCGGGCTGACCCGCCAGTCCATCCGGGCGCTGACCGCCAGCTCCGGCGTGCCGGCCGGCTGCAGGCCGGTCAACCGCGGGGCCCCGCCGCCGCCTTCGACCCGGGCCCGGGTGAAGGCGCCCGACAGGGTCAGCGACAGGTCCTCGGTCAGACGGGCCAGGGCGGACAGCTCCGCGCCCGTGGCATTGACGGCATCCACGTTCCGGCGCTGACGCAGCACACCGCCGGCAGGGATCATGCCCGCCACGCTGTCGGTGATCGGGCCATTGGCGACGGTGACATTGGTCACCGCATCGGCAAGGCGGTTGGCGAACAGGCCGGCCGTCCAGCGAAGGGGGCCCGCCGTGCCGTCGAGACCGATCTCCGCCCCGGACAGGCGCTCGGGCTTCAGGCCGGGATTGGCCTCGGTCACGTCATTGCCCACCCGGAACGGCCGGTGCAGTTCGTTGAGCGTCGGCGGGCGGAAGCCCACATAGGTCGCCGCCCGGAGGGTCAGGCCATCCATCAGCGCCCGGGTTCCCGCCAGCCGCGCCGTGGGAGCGACCCCGTCCCGGTCGGCGGCCGAGAGATTCAGGGTCTGGGCTCCGGTGGCAGCATTGGTCTCCAGACGATGGGCGTGACTGTTGCGCCACTCGTCCGCCCGCACGCCGCCGCCCAGGGTCCAGTCCGGCCCCTGCAGGGCCGCCTCGGCGAAGGCCCCCACCGTGTCGGCGTCGCCCCCCGCCACCCGGTTGCGGGTGAAGGCTCCCGCCAGATAGCGGAACTGCTCCCGGCTCTCGCCGGAGGCCCCGCGCACATCGACGCCGCTGCGCAGGGTCAGCCCGCCGCGGATCTGCTGCACCTCGAAACTGGCACCGAAACCCAGCGCCGGGGTGTCGTACTGCCGGTTGGCCGGGGTGGCGGTCGCCCGGCCGACCGCGGTGGAGACCGAGGTGTTGTAGAGATTGGACCCGCTCGCCCAGCCCTGGGCCCGCCAGCCGAAGCCCTCGGCCAGGGGGGCGGTTCCGGCGGTGACGGCCAGCTGCGCCCCGGTGGAACGGGACAGGGCCCCGGCAATGCCCGAGCCCCGGCGCTCGGAATAGCCCGACAGCCGCGCCGACAGCCAGGTGCTGCCCAGGTCCCCGTCATAGCGGATCGCCGCGGAGCTGGCGTCCAGCGTCAGGGCGCGGTCCGCAGCCCCCCGCCCCTGCACCACCGGGATCCAGCCGTCGCTGCTGTCATGGGCGACATCCGCGGTCACATGGCCGCCGACGGTCGCCAGGGCCGTCTGGGCGAAGGCCTGCCGCTCCCCCAGGCCGCCGAGACTCGCCTCCAGCACCGGGGCGTCCGATCGGGCCATGGCGATCAGGCCGGTGAGGGCCACGGGCCCCTCCCGCACCGATCCGGCACCCCGGACGATGTCGGCGGAGGCCAGCCCGGCGGACGGAATGGCTGACCAGATCACCCAGCCGCCGAAGGGATCGTTCTGCGGCACGCCATCCAGGGTCACCAGGGCCCGCCCGGCCCCGGTGCCGGCGATGGCGCGCACGGACACGCCCTGGGTGGTGGGATTGGCCCCCTGGCTGGAGGTCCGGCGGAACAGGGACACCCCGGGCGTATCCGTCAGAGCCTCATCGGTGCGCGCGCTGTCGGACAGGCGCTCGCGGCCGATCTCGATCCAGGAGAGGCCGGTCAGGTCCGGAACCGGCGGCAGACGGCCACGGGTGACGACCACGGCCTCGACCGAAGGTGCGGGCGGAGCCGTTACGGGAGGAGGATCGCTGAGAGGCATGAACGGACGCGGCCTTGCATGGGGACGGATTGAGTCCAATGTCTGGTGGACCAATCCCACGCGCCAGGCAAGTGACCCCGGTGCCCTGCCCGCCCCCGACTCCGCCCTTCGCCCCCGCCCCCGCCCGAGACCGATGACGATACGCCTCACATCAGCCCCCCTTCTCGCCGCCGATGAACTGGCCGCCTTCGAAGCCTCCCGCCGCGCCCGCGATGGGGAGACCGGAGCGATCGTCTGCTTCACCGGCCTGGTCCGGGCCGAGGCCGGGGCGGTATCGGCCCTGGAGCTGGAAGCCTATCCGGGCTTTGCCGAACGCCAGATCGACGCCATGGCCGCCGCGGCCGCGGCCCGGCATGGCCTGCTCGACTGGCGCATCGTGCACCGGATCGGCCGGATGGATCCCGGCACCACGGTGGTGTTCGTCGCCACCGCCGCCCGCCACCGGCGCAGCGCCTTCGAGGCCTGTGACCAGATGATGGACTGGCTGAAGAGCCGGGCCCCCTTCTGGAAGAAAAGCCACGAAGCCGACGGCAGCCGCTGGATCGAGCCCCGTCCCGAGGACTATACCGACGCATCCCGCTGGGATTGACGAAGAGGACCCCTGCCATGACCCTGCCCATCGGCGGCCGTATCGACGAAGGCCAGCCCCTGAAGCCCGTTCGCGTGGCGGTACTGACCATCTCCGACACCCGGGACGAGGAGAGCGACACCTCTGGCCAGATCCTGATCGACCGGGCCCGCGCTGCCGGTCATGAGGTGCCCGAGCGGGCCGTGGTCCGGGACGAGGTCTCCGCCATCCGCGAGATCGTCAACCGCTGGGTGGACTCCGGCACCGTGGACGTGATCCTGACCACCGGCGGGACCGGCCTGACCGGCCGTGACGTGACGCCCGAGGCCGTCCAGCCCCTGTTCGACAAGACCATCGACGGCTTCTCGGTGATCTTCCATCTGGTGTCCTACCAGACGGTGGGCCTCTCCACCCTGCAGTCCCGCGCCCTGGCCGGGATCATCCGCGGCGTGTTCGTCTTCTGCATGCCGGGCTCCAACGGCGCGGTGCGCGACGGCTGGGACAAGGTCATCGCGGCCCAGCTCGACAGCCGCCATCGCCCCTGCAACATGGTGGAGCTGATGCCCCGCCTCCTCGAAGTCTGACATGGGCGCGTCTGACAATCCGGGTGGCCGGCTGACCCATTTCGACGCCGACGGCCGGGCCCGGATGGTGGACGTCTCCGGCAAGGCCGACACCGCCCGCACGGCCGTGGCGGAGGGCCGGGTGCGGATGGCACCCGCGACCCTGGCACTGGCCGTCTCCGGCAGCGGGGCCAAGGGCGACGTCCGGGCGGTGGCGGAGATCGCCGGCGTGATGGCCGCCAAGCGGACCGCCGACCTGATCCCCATGTGCCACCCCCTGGCCCTGTCCTCCGTCAAGGTCGCGGTGACGCCCCTGGACGACGGGTCCGGCCTGAAGGTCACCGCCACGGTCCGCACCACGGGCCCCACAGGCGTGGAGATGGAGGCGCTTACCGCCGTCTCCGTCGCCTGCCTGACCCTCTACGACATGCTGAAGGCGGCGGAGAAGGGCATGGTCATCGAGGGCGTGCGCCTGATGTCCAAGACCGGCGGCAAGTCCGGGGACTGGGCCCCCGACGCCCCATGAGCGGGATCCGCCTGATGACCGTGACCGCGGCACGGGCGGCCATGCTGGCCACCGTGACGCCCCTCGCCACCGAGACCGTGGCCACGGGGCCGGACGCGCTCGGCCGCAGCCTGGCCGCGCCCGTGACGGCCACCCGGGACCAGCCGCCCTTCGACGCCGCGGCCATGGATGGCTACGCGGTCACCGCCTCGGGCCTCGATGACCACCGGCCCGTCACCCTGACCGTGATCGGTGAGAGCGCGGCCGGACGCGGCTTTTCCCGCAAGGTGGACGACGGCGAGGCGGTCCGCATCTTCACCGGGGCCCCGACGCCCCCGGGCACGGCCTTTGTGGTGCCCCAGGAAAACGCCGAGCGGGCCGGGGACACCGTGGTCATTGCCCCCCGGGACCAGAGCGGTCCGTATTTCCGGAGCCGCGGCGTCGACTTCCGGGCCGGGACCCCCCTGCTGCCTGCCGGGACCCGCCTCGACCCCTGGCGGATCGGTCTGGCCGCCGCCGCCGGGCAGGGCGAGCTGGTCGTTCACCGTCGCCCCCGGGTAGCGATCCTGTCCACGGGAGAGGAACTGGTGGCGCCCGGGGGCGCGCCGGGGGCCGACCAGATCTTCAATTCCGGCACGCCCTCCGTGGCAGCGCTTGCCCGGCTGTGGGGCGCCGACGCGATCATGCTGACCTCCACCGGCGACGATGCCGCCGCCATCGCCGCCCGTCTGCGATCCGTGGAGGCCGATCTGATCGTGACCATCGGCGGGGCCTCGGTCGGGGACCATGACCTGGTCAAGCCCGCGCTGGAGACCCTGGGCCTGAGGCTGGACGTGGCCAGCGTCGCCGTCCGGCCCGGCAAGCCCACCTGGTTCGGCCAGCTGGCCGACGGGCGCCGGGTGCTGGGCCTGCCGGGAAATCCGGCCTCGGCCCTCGTCTGTGCCGAGCTGTTCCTGAAGCCGATCCTGCAGGCCCTTGTCGGCCTGCCGCCGGGACCGATGCTGGAGACGGCCCGGCTCGCCACGCCCCTGCCCGCCAATGGCGCCCGGGAGCACTGGATGCGGGCCCGCCTGTCCACGAATGCCGAGGGGGTTCGGGAGGTCGCGCCGATGCCCGACCAGGACTCGTCCCTGGTGGGCGTCTTCGCCGTGGCCGATGCCCTGGTCTGCCGACCGGCGCACGCACCCGCAGCCGACCCCGGCAGCCCCGTCTCCGTGCTGCCCCTGGAACGGATGGTCTGAGCGGACCCGCAGGCCCGTCCGCCGTATCGCGGTCTCAGCCGTCGCGGAGCTTGCGGGTGAGGATCTCCACGTCCTGGGCGAGGCCCGGATCCTCGAGCTTCAGCGCCTCGATCCGCCGCACGGCATGCAGGACCGTGGTGTGGTCCCGGCCACCGAACCGGCGCCCGATGTCCGGATAGGACCGGGTGGTCAGCTGCTTGGCCAGGTACATGGCCGTCTGACGGGGACGGGCCACGGAGCGGGTGCGCCGCTCCGACAGCAGGTCTTCCTTCTTGAGACTGTAGTGCTCTGCCACCGCGCGCTGGATATCGTCGACGGTGACCCGACGCTCGCCACCCGGCTTCAGATGCGGCCGGAGGAAGTTGGCCGCCTCCTCGAGGGACAGGCTCGACAGCCGGTCACCGGCCCGGGCGACCAGCGTGTTCAGTCCCCCCTCCAGTTCGCGGATCGAGTCCGGGAACCGGTCGGCCAGGAACTGCAGGACTTCCGGACGGGCCTGGCCTTCAACACCGAGGGCCGAGGCGAGCTGGGGCAGCTTGCTCTGCACGATCCCCAGCCGCAGGGGCTTGTCCGCCGGCTCGATGCCGCAGATCAGCCCGGCGCTGAGGTGGGAGCGCAGCCGCGCATCGATCTCGGCAATGGCCGAGGGCGGACGGTCGGCGGAGAACACCACCCGCCGCCCCTCGCCCATCAGGGCGGCGAGGGTGTGGAACAGCTCCTCCTGCGACGACTTCTTGCCGCCGATGAAATGCACATCGTCCACCAGCAGCAGGTCGGCGTTGCGGAGCTCGTCCTTGAAGGAGGCCCCGGTCCGCTCCAGCATCGCCTTGACGAAGGTGGACAGGAACCGCTCGGCGGTCAGATAGACGATCCGGGCGTCCGGGCGGACCCGCTGGGCCTCCCAGGCAATGGCGTTCAGGAGGTGCGTCTTGCCGAAGCCGTAGGGGCCGTGGAACAGCACCGGATTGAAGCAGCCGTCGGACCAGGTGGCGACCCGGCGGGCCACGTTCAGGGCAAACTCGTTGGCCGGCCCGGCGACGAAGGTGTCGAAGGTGTAGCGCTCCTGCAGACCGGTGGCGCGGCCCTTGTCCAG
>DAINBM010000016.1:13069-15174 GCA_036732965.1 Caulobacteraceae bacterium
GCAACAGGCGGCGCGGACGCGGGCCTGGCCGCCACCGGCGCGGACGGCGTGACGATCGCCGCCGCCGCCTCGCCCAGGCTGACGGAGGTGCGCACGGCCCCGGCCGGCTCGTCCTCGAACTCGAACTCCACCCGGGACTTCAGGGCCAGAGCCCGGCGTTCCGGATCATGCTGGGCCCACAGTTCCCCCAGACGACGCCAGGCATTCCGGCGGATCCAGTCCCGGGCCAGCCCCGTCGGCGTCACCACCACCAGCCGGCCGCCGCGGCCCTGGCGCAGGTTCGCCTGAGCGATCCACGAGCCGAACGTATCGTCCCCCAGTTCCCCCTTCAGCGTCGCACAGGCCTTCGACCAGACGGACGCCGGTGCAAGGCTTTCCGTCCCGTTGAATGACATCGCGCCGGCCAGAGAGGACCCGTCCAATTCCGCAAAACCCTTTTCGAACACAGTCGCCATCGCAATACCTTCAGTGTTGTCTGCAGCCCGAGCCGTCAAACACCCAACCTTTGGGCAATACACTACCTATACGCGAAATACGCCCGCGCGTTCAGTCAAACTCTAGGGAAAAAGCCCCGCACTCGACGTCTGGGTGCACCAGCGTCGTTTCGTCCGTATCAGGATATAAGTCCGTGATGGGTTCAGAGTAGCTTCGGACCCCGCCGGGTCAACCGCATTGTTTGGCCGAAAAGGCGGATAAATTTGTTGACAGAGCCAAGCGCCAGAATGGCTTGAGGTTTTGAAATTCACCATTTTGGGTGGGCATTTTAGGGTGCCGAACAACCCTCCGAACCCAATATAAAAGCCGCTGCGGCAGATGCCAGCAGCGGCTTGTAATCCTTCAGAAATCAGGCAAATCGAGGCGCGGTTGCGCCCCGGATCAGGCCGTGGCCAGCTTCTTCAGCTGGGCCGCCAGGCGCGACACCTTCCGAGAGCCGGTGTTGCGGTGAACGACGCCCTTGGACACCGCCCGCATCAGCTCCGACTGGGCCTTCACGAAGGCCTCGCCGGCGACCGTCTTGTCGCCCGCGGCGACGGCTTCTTCGAACTTGCGCAGGAAGGTCCGGACACGGGAGCGACGCGCCTTGTTCACGGCGGTGCGACGCTCGATCTTGCGGATAGCCTTCTTGGCGCCGGGATTATTGGCCATTGGTTCTCACAACCCAGAAGATTTATCGCGAGGCGCCCGGATGGCGTCCCGCAGAAATCGGAAGAGCGCGGGTATACTGAAAGCCCGCCCGATCGTCAATCGCTCAAACGTCCAAACCCCGGGCAACCGGACAGACGCCCTCACAGGGCCGGGGCATGGACGGGCTCACGCGCCCCGTCGGTGGGTGCCAGGGGCCCACGCTGCCCCTGAGGCCCCGGAGCCGCCGCTGGAGCGTCGGAGGGGGACTGGGGCTCTCCGCCGGGCCCCTGGACGGTATTGCCGCTCAGGAGGTCGCCGATGGGATCCGTGTAGGCTCCGTCCGGTGCCGTGGCGCCCGCAGGGATCGCCTGCACCTTCAGATGCGGCAGGGCCTGGGCCATGAAGCTGTGCCACAGGTCTGCCGGAGGGCCACCGCCGGTGACCTTGCGCATCGGGGTGTTGTCGTCCTTGCCCACCCAGACCGCGGTGACGAAGCCACCGGTGTAGCCGACGAACCAGGCGTCCTTGTAGTCGCTGGTGGTGCCCGTCTTGCCGGCGATGTCATAGCCGCCGATCCGCGCCCGCCCGCCGGTTCCCGAGGCCACCACCTGCCGCAGCATCCGGTTCATGTAGCTGAGCGGCGGGTTGCCGATGACGCTGACCCGGTTGTCGGCCTTGTGCTCGTACAGCACCTTGCCGTCGATGGTGCGGATCCGCTCGATCCCGTAGGCCGTGGTCTGGAAGCCGCCATTGGAGAAGGCGGCATAGGCCTGGGCCATCTCCACGGGGCTCACCTCCACCGCGCCCAGGGCCATGGACGGATCGGTGCCGATGGCGGACATGATGCCCAGCCGATGGGCGACCCGGGCCACATTGTCCCGACCGACCTCATCCGCCAGCCGCGCGGCGACGGTATTGATGGACTGGGCGAGCGCCGTCTCCAGGGTGATCTGGCCGAGATACTTCTTGGTGTAGTTCTG
>DAINBM010000017.1:0-15137 GCA_036732965.1 Caulobacteraceae bacterium
GTGACCATGGTCTACGGCCCCATCGCCGCCTATCTGGTGGAGCTGTTCCCGACCCGGATTCGCTACACCGCCATGTCCCTGCCGTACCATATCGGCAATGGCTGGTTCGGCGGCTTCCTGCCCTTCTTCATGCTGGCCATCGCCACCTTCCAGGGCAACATCTTCGCCGGTCTGATCTACCCCATGGCGGTCGCGGCGGTGACCTTCGTCATCGGGGCCCTGTTCCTGCCTGAGACCCGGGACCGGGACCTCGAGCACGATCACACCTAGCCCCCCCGCCCAAAACGGACCGGGCCGGGGCATCCCTGTCCCGGCCCGCTTTCCGTCTTCTGATCAGAGGCCTAGGAGCCCGGCTTCAGGTACTGGGCGAACCAGCCCGGTTCGGCCTCGCTCAGTTGCTTGACGTGCTCGGGCTTGCGGATGCCGTGCCCCTCCCCCTCCAGGATCAGGAGCTTGGTCTTCACGCCCACGGCCTTGAGGGCGTGCCAGAACTCCACCGACTGGGCCGCGGGGCATTCCACGTCCCGCTCACCCACATAGAGGAAGGTGGGGGTGACGGCGGTCTTCACCGTCTCCAGCGGCGACAGCTTGCGATAGATATCCGGGTCGTCATAGGCCGAGGCTCCGAAGAACGGGATCATCCACTGGTCGATGCCGTTCTGGCCGTAATAGCTGATCCAGTTGCCGATCCCGGCCCCGGCCACGGCGGTGGCGAAGCGGTGGCTGTGCGTCACCGTCCACATGGTCATGAACCCGCCATAGGAGTGGCCGTAGACTCCCAACCGCGTGTCGTCGACCGGCGCGACCTTCTCCACCGCGTCGATCCCGGCCAGGATGTCCCGCAGGTCACCCCCGCCGAAGTCGCGGTAGTTGGCCCGGGTGAAGGCCTCCCCCTGGCCATAGCTGCCCCGCGGGTTGGGCTCGAACACGTAGTAGCCCGCCTGCAGCAGCCGCCGCAGTCCGCCGCCGCGGAACCCCGAGGAGGGGAAGCCCGGACGAACGGCCGAACTCGGACCGCCGTGGATGCTGACGATCATCGGATAGGACCTGCCCGGCACCACATGATCCGGCGCGATCAGCCAGCCCTCGACCTTGCGGCCCTCGCTGACCCATTCGAGGCTGGTGGCCTTGCCCACGGGCTTCAGGGCACGGTTCTCGTCCGTCAGCCGGGCAGCGAGACCGAACTTGCGAACCGGACCGAAGGCCACCTCCTGCGGATGCTCGAAATCCTCGGTCACCGCGGCCATCCGTTCGCCGGCGGCATCAAGGGCGATATGGCCCTCGCCGGCTTCCAGGGAGATGGGCTGAGACCACAGGATGCGGGTCGTGCGGGTCGCCGGGTCGATGGACACCACCGCCTCGTGATCGCTCATCAGCGCGGTGGCGATGATCCGGCCGCCCCGCCAGGTCAGGCCGTCGAAGCTGCCGGCAAAGCCCGGGGTCAGGTTGACGGCCTCCCCCCCTGAGAACGGGGCCAGATAGACGTCCCCGCCGATCGCCCCGAAATCACTCATCAGACCGCCGATGAAGGCCACCGTCCGGCCGTCCGGGGAGACGTGCGGCGCGTTCAACTGGTCCTTGTGCCTGGCGATGCGGCGCATCGTGCCGGTCGCGAGGTCCACGGCCTTCAGGTCGGCGATCCACCAGTTGTTGTCCCCGTCCCCCTTGGCCGCGGTGGCCACGAAGCCCTTCCCGTCCGGGGTCCAGTCATACTCGTAGATGAAGGTGTCGTCCGGTGAGACGAGGCGCAGCCCGTCCTGACCGGCGACCGACAGGACGGCGATGCGCTGCTCGTCGAAGCTTTCGCCGATCTCGCCCACCTGGGCGGCGGCGGCCTGGGTGGCTCCGATCTCCTTGTGCGCGCCGATCACGACCTGGAGGGCGATCTGTGACCCGTCGGGGGAGAAGCGCGGCCGCTCGGCCACCCCGGGGACCGTGGCCCGAAGGGCGACCTTGTCCCCGCCGGCGAGATAAAGGTGGGTCACGCCCGCCTTCCGGTCGCGGCCGAGAAACGCGATCTGGCGGCCGTCCGGCGAGAAGGTGGGGTCGCCATAGGCACAGGTCGTGCAGGGGTCGAGGACGAGGCGCGGACGCCCGTCTGCCGTGGACCGGACCACGACCCGGCGGTGCGGATCGTCCATGGAGGCATCGATCTCGTCGGATTCCACCGCAACCCACCGGTCCGCCGCGGGCGCAAGGGCCAGACCCGCATAGATGTGCCGGTGTGCGGGAAGCTCCGCCGTCGCAGGGGGGGGCGCTGGCGTCGGCGCGCCGGACAGCAGGGCAATGGCAGCGGCAAGACCGAACACGGGCGGCATCCTCTCGTCAGATTTTCGTCGTGGATCGAAGCGGTCCGCCACGGTCCTGTCAATCTGGAGATCGTGCATTTCCCCGCACAGGGGTTTTCGGCAAGATCCTTCCCCCACACATCCGGCCACCCTGCGCGACCGGGTGGGCGGGGATCAGAACAGCCCGTCGATCCGGCCCTCGGCATCGAGCCGGATCTGGGCGGCGGCCGGCTTGCGCGGCAGGCCCGGCATGGTCCGCACCTCGCCGCAGATGGCCACCACAAATCCGGCACCTGCGGACAGGCGGACCTCCTGCACCGGCAGCACGTGTCCCGTCGGGGATCCGAGCAGGCCGGGGTCGGCGGAGAAGGAATAGGGCGTCTTGGCGATGCAGACCGGCAGCCCGCCCCAGCCCGCCGCCTCGAACCGGGCAAGGTCGCGCTTCGCCCGGGGGCTGAGACGGATGCCGGACGCCCGATAGATGCCGGTAGCCACGGCGGTGATCTTGTCCGCCAGGGGCTGATCCAGGTCATACAGGGGGTGGAAGGCGGACACCACCGGCGCGGCATCGCAGATCGCCGCCACGGCCCGGGCCAGGGCTTCGGCCCCTGCCCCGCCCTCGGCCCAGTGGCGGCAGACCACCGCCTCCACCCCATGGGTGGTGCGGCAATAGTCGATGACCGTCTGCAGTTCCGCATCCGTGTCGCCGGTGAAGACATTGATCCCCACCACCGGCGTCACGCCGAACTTGCGGATGTTCTCGATGTGCCGGCCAAGGTTCGACAGGCCGCCAGCCAGTCCCGTGCCGTCGGGTCGGGAGACATCGGCCAGCGGGGTTCCGCCCTGGTACTTCAGGGCCCGCAGGGTGGCCACGATGACCGCCGCGTCGGGGGCAAATCCGCCCGCCCGGGTGGCGATGTCGCAGAACTTCTCCGCCCCCAGGTCCGCGCCGAAGCCCGCCTCGGTGACGGTGAAGTCTGCCAGCTTCAGCGCCGCCCGGGTGGCGATGACGGAGTTGCAGCCATGGGCGATGTTGGCAAACGGTCCACCGTGCATCAGCACAGGCGTGCCCTCGAGGCTCTGGACCAGGTTGGGCTGGATGGCGTCACGGAGCAACACTGCCATGGCCCCGTCCGCCTCGAGATCCCGGGCCGTGACCGAGGTGCCGTCCCGGCGTCGGGCCACCACGATGCGGGCCAGCCGGGCCTGCAGATCGGCGAGGTCGGTGGCCAGGCACAGGACCGCCATCACCTCCGACGCCACGGTGATGTCGAAGCCCGTCTCGCGCGGGGCGCCGTTGGCATCGTCGCCGAGGCCCACCACCACCTTGCGCAGGGCCCGGTCGTTCACGTCGACGACCCGGCGCCAGACGATGCCCCGCGGGTCGATGTCCAGGGCATTGCCCCAGTAGATGTGGTTGTCCAGCAGCGCCGCCAGGAGGTTGTGGGCGGCGGTGATGGCGTGGAAGTCCCCCGTGAAGTGGAGATTGATCGCTTCCATGGGGGCCGCCTGGGCCCGGCCGCCGCCGGTGGCCCCGCCCTTGACGCCGAACACCGGCCCGAGGGACGGTTCGCGCAGCGCGATGATGGCCCGGCGTCCGATGCGGTTGAGCGCGTCTCCCAGACCGACGGTGGTGGTGGTCTTGCCCTCCCCCGGCGGGGTCGGGTTGATGGCGGTGACCAGCACCAGTCGCCCATCCGGGCGATCGGACAGGCCGGTGAGGTGGTCGAGGGACACCTTGGCCACATGTCGGCCGCAGGGCAGCAGCGCTGCCTCGGGCAGCCCCGCCCGTGCCGCAATCTCGGCCATGGGGCGAAGGGTTGCGGCCCGCGCAATCTCGATGTCCGTCGCCATGATCGTGCTCTCCAGGGATTCGCAGCTGCGACCTTGCCGGGGTTCCCGCCGAATGCAACCACCGCGCTAGAAGAAGATCTTGCGCAGTCCCACGGTCACAACCCGGCCGGTCGGGTCGAGATAGGCGGGCTGGTAGCTCAGCGGCGTGCGACCGAAGGCATCGCGCACCGTCTGTCGCGCATCGAACAGGTTGGTCACCGACAGGCTGAGCCGCAGGCCGCGTGCCCAGGGCAACGCCTTCACCACGGCGGGCTGGGAGCCCAGATTGTCGAAGAGCCGCAGGTTGACCGTTGCCAGGTCCGAGAAGTCCAGCGGGCCGTTCACCGTCCCGTCCACGCGGGTCGCGCTCTTCCAGTTGGCACTGAGCCGAAGCCCCAGACCGGACTTCAGATAGCCCAGCTGGGCCTCCACCTCATGTCGCGGCTGGCCGCCCGCGCTCCCTGCCGCGCCGCCGTTCAGCAGGTCGAACAGCGGGCCGCCGCGACGGACCAGGATCGTGTCGGTGAAATAGACCGTGTGGTAGACGGCGATCTGGAAGCGGCCCTGCTGGGACCCCCGGCCTCCCCCGAAGCCGCCGAAGCCACCGCCGCCGCCGGGAAATCCGCCGGACCGCCCTCCCTCCGGACGCGCATCCCCGCCCGGCAGACGGTCTGACGTCCGGGGCGGCGGCGCGGGGCCGATGGGCATGGAATAGTTGATACCCCAGCGCAGCTGGTCCCGGCGTTCCTCGGCAAAGGTCACGGGACGGTTGTCGATCTCCACCAGCCGCCCCTGCGCATCACGGATGAAGCGGTCGGGAAAGGCCGCCTCCACCTGCGCCGTGGCCGCGGGCAGGCTGGCGGCGGCATTGCGGATGCGGCTCGTGGTGTAGCTGGCCTGGAAGGTCAGGTCGCGGTCGGCGAGGGGCTTCACGGTCAGGCCGAGGCGGATCACGTCCCGGCTGTCGGAGGTCAGGGCGGCGTTGCCCCCGTCCACGCGCAGAACCTGCACGGTCTGACCGGTGGCATAGTCCAGCACCCGCGCGCCCGGGGTCAGGGTGGTGGGCCCGTCCAGCTGCTGCGGGCTGGGCGCGGCCTCGTCATGGGTGGTGGACAGGATCAGGTTGTAGCCGGTCACCGGTGTCCAGTTGATCCCGAACCCCATCGTGTTCAGGGCCCCGAAGTCCGACAGCTGGCTGACCGCCAGATTGGCATTGGTCGACAGCTCGCCCACGAACCCGAGGACGTGCTTCTTCGCGCTGGCGAGCGGCAGATCGAGATTCAGCTGGGTATTGAAGGTGCTTCGCGCCAGATAGCTGTGCCGGGCCGTGTCGTTGCGCAGGGTGTCGCCGGTGAAGCCGCTGAGCGTCTCGCCGATCTTGAAGCTGGCATAGAGATCCCCCGTCGGCAGGGTCTGCAGGGGGCCATTGGCCAGGAACTGGACATTGGCACCGTCCGACAGGGACCGCGCCTTGTCGCTCGGCAGCCGCGGGAAATCCGCCGCGCTGAACGGGCCAAAGGGATTGAAGCCGGGCGACAGGGCCGTGAGCTGACCCTGAACGGAGGTCGTGTCCAGCCCCGTCTGCGAGATCGTGAGACCGTCGGAATGATCATAGGCCGCGGTGCCCGACAGACGCCACCGGCCGAGATCGCGATCGAGACGTGCGCCCAGATGGGCGGACCAACTGTCCGTGGTCTGGGTCAGGGGACCGAGGGCGTCCACGGACCGTGACAGCCGCACGGCCTGGTCGAAGGGTGAGGCCGGATCCGCTGCGGGCACCAGCAGGACGACCGTGGGCAGCCCCTGCAGGGCCCGGGTCTGACTGGCATCGAGGGTTCCGTTGAGGGTCAGGCCGATCCCGCCGAGGGTGGAATGGCTCTGAACCGCATTCAGGCTCACCGACCGGCTGTCCGGGACCAGGGTGCGCTCCGCCGCGCCATCCGGTCCGCCCCCCAGCCCTGCCGGAAGGGGCAGCACCGCCCCGGTCAGGCCCGACACGGTGGTTCCGCCCCCCTGGGCCAGGCCCCGCTCCCGCTCCGTCAGGGCGGCGGACCGGGACGCCTTCAGGTCGAGGTTCAGCCGGTCGTCATCCCGCAGATGCAGGAGGTCACCCTCCGCCCCACCCCGGGCCGCTCCACCCTCGGTGGCGCCGCCACCGGTCAGTTCGCCGGTGATGGCACGAAAGCGCCGCCGCAGGACAATGTTCACCACCTTCTGATCGGCGGTGTAGCCGTATTTCAGGCTGACCTCCTCGGGCAGGATGTCCACCCGGGCGATGGCCTCGGTCGGAAGGTCCCGGACCTCGTTGAACCCGGAGATGCGGCGGCCGTTGAGCAGGATCACGGGGCTTTCCCCGCCCCGCCCGCGACCACTGCGGGTCTGGGGGGCCAGTTCGGCCAGCAGGTCCGTGACCGAGCTGACACCGAAGGACTGGATGTCCGCGGCCGAGAACTGGACCTCCGGCTTGATGTCGCCGATCACCGCACCGGGCTCGATCCGCTGGCCGCGGACGGTGACCGCGGCCACGGTTGCGGCGTCGTCGGCGGACGGGGCGGGTCGGGGTGACGGCGGCGGTGGCGCGGACTGGGCGAGCGCGGCGCTCGCACCCCCGGCCAGAAGCAGGAGCGGCAGACCGGCTCGCAGGTTTCGACCAAAGTGACGCAAAGACCAATCCCCGGGCATCTCGACGGCCCCTCGCCGCACGCGCGACCGCTAACCCGGCTGATAGTCTATTTTTCGGCAGCAATTATTACAGTGCTGCCACGGGGCCGATGTCTCAGGCGCGCAGGCGATAACCGGTGCGGAAGATCCACCAGATCACGGCGCTGCAGGCGGCCGTGAACGCCAGCGTGACCCCGAGGCTGAAGCCAACCCCCACATCGGAATGGCCGTAGAAGCTCCAGCGGAAACCGGAGACGAGATAGACCACCGGATTGAACAGGGTGAGCTGGCGCCAGACCGGCGGCAGCATGTTGATCGAGTAGAAGCTGCCACCCAGGAAGGTCAGGGGCGTGATGATGAGCAGCGGCACAACCTGCAGCTTCTCGAAATTGTCCGCCCACACGCCGATGATGAAGCCGAACAGGCAGAAGCTGACCGCCGTCAGCAGCAGGAACGCGGCCATCCACAGGGGATGTGCGATCTCGAAGGGCACGAACAGGCGGGCAGTGGCGAGAATGATCACGCCCAGGATGATCGACTTGCTGGCCGCGGCCCCCACATAGCCGAGCACCACCTCGAACCAGGAGATGGGGGCGGACAGCACCTCGTAGATGGTGCCGTTCCACTTGGGCATGAAGATGCCGAAGGCGGCGTTGGACAGGCTCTCGGTCAGCACCGCCAGCATCATCAGGCCGGGGACGATGAAGGCGCCGTAGCTGATCCCGTTGATGGCGGTCATCCGCGAGCCGATGGCCGAGCCGAACACCACGAAATAGAGGGAGGTGGAGATGACCGGTGCCAGGATGCTCTGGGACAGGGTCCGGAACCAGCGGGACAGCTCGAAGACATAGATGGCACGAACGGCGTGGAGGTTCATGGGCGCTCGCTGACCAGGGTGACGAAGATGTCCTCCAGCGAGCTCTGTCGGGTCTGCAGGTCGCGGAACTCGACGCCCGACGCCGCAAGCTGGCGCATCAGGTCGGCGATGCCGGAGGCCTGGGTGCGGGTGTCGAAGGTGTAGGTCAGCGCCAGTCCGTCCGGCGCAAGCTCCAGCCCGAAGGGCACCAGCGCCTCCGGCAGGGCCGTCAGCGGCACCTGCAGGTCGAGGTGCAGCTGTTTCTTGCCCAGCTTGGCCATCAGGCTTGCCTTGTCCTCGACCAGGATGATCCGCCCGCGGGAGATGACCCCGATCCGGTCCGCCAGTTCCTCGGCCTCGTCGATGTAGTGGGTGGTGAGAATGATGGTGACACCCTGGTCCCGCAGGCGGCGCACCATCTCCCACATGTCCCGGCGCAGCTCCACATCCACCCCGGCAGTGGGCTCGTCCAGGAACAGGATGGCGGGCTCGTGGCTCAGGGCCTTGGCGATCATCACCCGACGCTTCATGCCGCCGGACAGGCTGACGATCTTCGCGTCCTTCTTGTCCCACAGGGAGAGGTCCCGGAGCACCGTCTCCACATGGGCGTCGTTCCGGGGCTTGCCGAACAGGCCGCGGCTGTGGCGGACGGTCGCCCACACCGTCTCGAAGGAATCCGTATGCAGCTCCTGCGGCACCAGGCCGATACGGGACCGGGCGAGGCGGTACTGGGTCTGGTTGTCGGCCCCGTCCACCTGCACCCGGCCCGCCGTCGGCTGGACGATGCCGCAGACAATGCTGATCAAGGTGGTCTTGCCCGCGCCATTGGGGCCGAGCAGGGCCAGGATCTCGCCCGGACGGATGTCGAGATCCACCCCGTCCAGGGCCTGGAAGCCGTTGGCGTAGGTCTTGGTCAGGCCGGTAATCTGGATGATGGGGGTCAAGGTCTTGCCGACGGGATCCATGGGGGAACAGCGCAGGCCGGCACACCCGCCGACGCATCGCCTGCATCATAGACTGCAACCGGACGCTGTCGAGACGCCTAGGCGAGGCGGCGATTGTCGTTTACCTCTTCGGACCTTGAACCCTCGGGTGGGACGGTCTCCCGCGCCCGACCGTCCGGAGTGCTGGTGCGTGCCCTCTTCCCTGACCTCGATCATCCCGGCGCTGCGGACCCTGCGCCTGACATCCCTGAGCCTGTGCCTGCTCGCGACCACCGCGGCCGCGGCGGCCCCGATCGTCCCCTCCGCCGCCCCGGGCGCACCGGATCCCTATGGCTGGCTGGAGGATGTGCACGGCCCGCGGTCGCTGGCCTGGGTCCAGCAGGAGAATGGCCGCACGGCGGCCAGGCTCGAGGCCGATCCCCGCTACGAGACCTTCCGGCGGGACGCACTGGCGGTGCTGACGGCCCGGGACCGCATCCCGGCACCGACCTTCCTCGGGGACCGGATCGCCAATCTCTGGCAGGACGAGACCCACGTGAAGGGCGTCTGGCGCATGACCACCGCCCAGAGCTACGCCACCGCCGAGCCGGTGTGGGAGACCCTGCTCGACCTCGACGCCCTGTCGAAGGCGGAGGGCCGCAACTGGATCTTCAAGGGCGCCAATTGTCTGCCCCCCGCCGAGACCCGCTGCCTGGTACGTCTGTCCAACGGCGGCGGCGACGCGGCGGAGATCCGCGAGTTCGACGTTCCGGGCCGGCGTTTCGTCCCGGGCGGCTTCCGCTTCGACAGCGGCAAGCAGGAGGTGACGTGGCTGGACGCCGACACGGTGTTGGTGGCCCGGGACTGGGGTCCGGGGACCCTGACGGAGTCCGGCTACCCGTTCGTGGTCAAGCGGCTGAAGCGGGGCCAGGCGCTGGCGGACGCGCAGGAGATCTATCGCGGCACCGCCACCGACGTGCGGGCCAGCGCCGAGGTGCTCCGCGGCCCGGACGGCCGGGTGGAGCATGTGCTGATCGACCGCAGCCCGGCCTTCTTCCAGAGTGAGTGGCGGCGCATGCAGCCGGACGGGTCCCTGCGCCATCTGGACCTGCCGCGGCACGCGGAACTGCGGGGCTATGTCGCCGGCCGGATGATCGTGTCGGTGAACGAGGCCTGGGCCGCGTCAAGCCGCCACCCGGCCTTCAAGGCCGGGGCGCTGGTGGCCTTCGACCCGGCCACCGACGCCGCGACCCTGATCGCCGAACCGGGCCCGACCCAGACCTTCAACGACGTCACCGTCACCCGGGACCGGGTGCTGGTGCAGCTGCTGGATAACGTCAATGGGGCGCTCGACGTCTACGCCCCGGCCATGACCGGCTGGACCAAGACGCGGCTGGCCCTGCCCGCGGGCCTCGCCTTGAGTGTCCGCGCCACCGATCAAGGCTCGAACCGGGCCTATGTGCAGTCCGAGGGCTTCCTCGACCCACCCGCCCTGTGGTCGGTGGACGCCGCCTCCGGCACCGTTGCCAAGATCCGCAGCCTGGCGCCCAAGTTCGACGCGTCGAAGGACGTGGTGGAGCAACGCTTCGCCGTCTCCACCGACGGCACCCGCATCCCCTACTTTCTGGTGCGGCCAAGGGCGATGAAGCCGGACGGCACCACGCCGGTGCAGATGTTCGGCTATGGCGGATTCCTGATCTCGGAGACGCCGACCTACCGGCCGGAACTGGGCAAGCTGTGGCTGGAGCGCGGCGGGGCCTATGTGCTGACCAATATCCGCGGCGGGGGGGAGTTCGGGCCCGCCTGGCACGACGCCGCCCTGCGGGAACACCGGCAGCGGGCCTTCGACGACTTTGCGGCTGTGGCGAAGGACCTGATCGCCACCGGCGTCACCTCGCCGAAGCACCTGGGCATCTACGGCCGCTCCAACGGGGGGGTGCTGACCAGCGTCTCCATCACCCAGCATCCGGAACTGTTCAACGCCGCGGTGATCGAGAGCCCGCTGATCGATATGCTGCGCTACAACCACCTGTCGGCCGGGGCCTCGTGGGTGGCGGAATACGGCAATCCGGACGTGGCCGAGGACCGGGCCTTCATCGCGCAATATTCCGCCTATACGCGTCTCGATCCGGAGGCCACCTATCCGGAGCCCTACATCACCACCAATACCGAGGACGACCGGGTGCATCCCGGTCATCCACGCAAGTTCGCCGCGGCCCTGCAGGGGCTCTCCAAGCCGTATCTCTATTACGAGAATACCTTCGGCGGACACGCCAATGACGCGGACCCGGAGCTGAACGCCCGCCGCTGGGCCCGGCACTATGTCTACCTGACCCAGAAGCTGATGGACCGACCGGCAGGGTGACTGCACGGGCGGGTCTGGTCGACGGCGGCTACTTCGACTTCAGGTGGGCGTCGTACCAGGCGAGCCAGCGGTCCATCCGGTCCTTGAGGAAGCTCGGCCGACGCAGGCCGTGGAACTCGCCGGGATAGAGGATCAGGCCTGTGTCCAGCCCGCGGCTGCGCAGGGCCTGGTACATCTGCTCAGAATTGGTCATGGGCACGTTCATGTCCTTGTCGCCCACCATGAACAGGGTCGGCGTGACGATCCGGTCATTGTGCAGGAACGGGAAGCTGATCCTGGCCCAGACCTCCGGATGCTCCCAAGGACGGCCCAGCTCCATCTCGTAGTCCCGGATATACTGGTCGGTGCCGTAGCCGGCGATGATGTTGGAGATGCTGGCGCCGCTCACCGCCGCCTTGAAGCGGGGGTCGGAGGCAATGACGTAGTTTGTCAGCATGCCGCCATAGCTCCAGCCGCCCACGACCAGCCGGTCCGGATCGGCCACGCCCCGGGCCACGGCATCATCCACCGCGGCGAGGGCGTCCTGCACGTCCTTGAAGCCCCAGTCGGCGTAGATCGCCCTGGCATAGGCCTCGCCCCGGCCGGTGCTTCCCCGGGGGTTCGAAGATACCACCGCATAGCCGTGGGCCGCCAGGATCTGGCGGATCGGGTCGAACCCGTCGTCGAACTGGGCCTGCGGCCCCCCGTGGTTGTAGAGCACGGTCGGCAGCGTCTCGCCGGCCTTCGCATGGGGCGGCAGCATCAGGAAGCCGTGCACCTCGGTGCCGTCCTTGCTGGTGAAGCGCGTCTCCGTGGTCCTGGCAACCTCTACCGACGCCAGCCAGGCGTCATTCTGCCTCGACAGGGGGCGCACAGCGGCCGTCTTCCCTGCGAGATCCAGGGCAAAGACCTCCGCCGGCGCGTCCGGGCGGGTCAGCAGCACGGCGGTATGCCCCTTGCCACCGACACTGAAGGTCCGGAACACCTGACGCCCGCCGATCACGGGGGTGATCCGGCCCCCGGCCGCCGGGATCGCGGCGATGGTCACCGCCCGGTCGTCCTCGACCGTGAAGCGGAGGGCCCGGCCGTCCGCGCTCCACGTGGGGTGTGTGACATTGCGGTCGAGGGTCGGGGTCAGGATCCGCGGCGTGCCCCCCTGGGCCGACACCACCGCCAGCTTGCGCACCCCGTAGGAGAACAGCTCGACCGGCCCGCCCTGCACATAGGCGATCTCCTTGCCGTCGGGGTTCCAGGCCGGATAGCTGTCCCAGTCGGGGCTGGCGTCCTCACCGGGATAGGTGGTCAGGGCCTTCGGCTCCGATGCCGCCGGGCCGGCCGGGACCGTATAGATGTTGTGGTCATAGGTGCGGTCCGGGTCGGGGCCGCGGTTGGAGACGAAGGCCAGCGTCCGCCCGTCCGGCGAGAAGGACGGCAGTGCCTCGTCGAAGTCGCCGGTGGTCAGGCGCGTGGCCTTTCCGGTGGCGATCTCGTAGAGCCACAGGCGACTGTGATCGGCGCGCAGGAAGCCCTGCGTGTCCTCCATGAACTTGAAGCGGCTGATGACGACGGGCTTCGGCTTCTTCTCGGCCTTGTCATCCGCGGCGGCATCGGGATCGGGGTCGTGGACGATCAGGGCGAGGGACCGGGAATCCGGTGACCAGACCACGTCCTCGACGGAGCCCTTCAGGCCGGGCAGCGGCACGGCCTCGCCACCGCCCCGGGGCAGCAGCCACACCCGGTCCTCGTCATGGGCGTCCCCACGCGACGAGATGAAGGCCAGGCTCTTCCCGTCCGGGCTCCACCGCGGAGCGGATTCGCTTTCCTTGGCCCGGCCGGTCAGCTGGACCGTGGCCGTGCCATCCCAACGGCTCATCCAGATATGGCTGTAGCTCTTGTCCGCCTCGACATCGGTGGTGCGCACCACATAGGCGACCCAGTCCCCGCTGGGGTCCACGACGGGGTCGGTGACGGCCTTGATCGCGGCAATGTCCGCAGACGTGATCGGATGCGGCGCGGACACCGCTGCCTGCGCGGACGGACGGAACACCGACAAGAGCGCCGCTGCCGACACTCCCAAGAGACCTGAGCGCATGAACTTTTCCTGTCTGGACCGATGACCGAACGCGTCGATGGATTGAAGGAGCTTGCGGCATCCGAGGCAAGACAGATGTCCGCGCGGTGCGGCTTTTGACTGACAAATGTGGGAGGCTCGGGCTAACCTCGACACACCGGGCAGTCGCTGCCCACCCGCATCGTCCACAATTCCGCAGCCCCCAGCACGTCAGGTCCGAAATGAAGCATGCCCGTCCCGCCCGCGGTCCCGCCCTCGTCGCCGCCGCCGTCGCCTTGGCCGCCCCTGTGGCCGCGCCGCTTGTCGCCCACGCGGACACGGTGGCCGTGGCGGCCGACCGGATGCTGGACGTGATCAGCGGCACGGAAATGGACAGGCCCCTCGTCCTGATCACCGACGGCCGCATCGCCAAGGTCGGCCGGCAGGGAGACCTGGCCATCCCGGCGGGGGCCCGCAGCGTCACCCTGCCCGCCGGCATGACCCTGCTGCCCGGCCTGATCGACATGCATGTCCACCTGACCAGCGACCCGCGGATCAGCGGCTATCGTCACCTGGAATACACCGACAGCTTCTGGCAGGTGGTGGGCGTCGCCAATGCCCGCCGGACGGTCGAGGCCGGCTTCACCACCGTCCGCAACGTGGGATCGGGCAATTTCGATGACGTGGGTCTGAAGCAGGGGATCGAGGCCGGCTATGTGCCCGGTCCGCGGATCGTGCCCGCCACCTACGCGCTCGGGGCCACCGGCGGCCATTGCGACGGCGGCGGCCTGCCCCCGTCCATGGACCGGGACCAGCCCAATGTGTCCGACACGCCCGACGGCTACCGCCATCTGGTGCGCAAGATGCGCAAGTACGGGGCCGAGGTGATCAAGATCTGCGCCACCGGCGGCGTCCTGTCCAAGACCGACTCCGTGGGGGCCCAGCAGATGACCCTGGCCGAGATGCAGGCCGTGGCCGACGAGGCGCACATGCTGGGCATGCGGGTGGCCGCCCACGCCCACGGGACGGAGGGCATCAACACCGCCCTGAAGGCCGGGATCGACACCATCGAACATGCCAGCCTCGCCGACGAGGAGAGCTTCCGCCTCGCCAAGGCCCGGGGGGCGTGGTTCTCCATGGACATCTATGATGACGACTACATCCTGTCCGAAGGGGCGAAGAATGGCGTCTATCCCGAGAGCCTCGAGAAGGAACGGATGGTGGGCCTGAAGCAGCGCCAGACCTTCCGTGCCGCCGTGAAGGCCGGGGTGAAGATGGTCTTCGGCACCGACGGCGGCGTCTATCCCAATGGCGACAACGCCCGGCAGTTCGCCAAGATGGTGGAATGGGGCATGACGCCCCTGCAGGCCATCCGCGCCGCCACCAGCGAGGCTGCGGAGGCCCTGGGCCGGCCGAAGGACGTGGGGGCCATCGAGGCCGGACGCTATGGTGACCTGATCGCCGTCGCGGGTGATCCGCTGACGGATGTCAGCCGACTGGAACACGTGACCTTCGTCATGAAGGGCGGTCAGGTGATCCGGTCCGCCCCCTGATCCCGCGGGCGCGGGCGCGCCTCGCCGATCAGATCGGGTCGTCGATGGACCGGGCCAGGGGCGTGAACGGCACCGGCCCGGTCTCCGTCATCCGCCAGCAGTCCTCCAGCCGGATCCCGAAGGCCCCGGGGATGTAGAGGCCGGGCTCGTCCGAGAAGCACATGCCCGGGGCCAGCGGCGTCTCGTCCCCGTGGACCAGATACGGGGCCTCGTGTCCGTCAAGGCCGATCCCGTGACCGGTCCGGTGGGGCAGGCCGGGCAGGTGATAGCCCGGGCCCCAGCCGGACTTCTCGTAGAAGGCGCGCACCGCGTCATCCACCCGACCGACCGGCTGTCCCGGCCTTGCCGCGTCCAGGGCCACATCCTGGCCCTTGCGGACCGTGTCCCAGACCTGCCGCTGCCGTGCCGTCGGCTCCCCATGGATGAAGGTGCGGGAGATGTCCGACACATAGCCCTGGACCCGACAGCCGCAGTCGATCAGCACCACCGACCCCTCCCCTACGGTCTGGGGCTTGATGGAGCCGTGGGGATAGGCGCTGGCCTCGTTCAGCAGCACCAGCGCGCCATCCGACTGTCCGCCCAGCTCCCGGGTGAAGCGCTCGATCAGGCCGGATATGTCGTGCTGGGTC
>DAINBM010000018.1:0-14917 GCA_036732965.1 Caulobacteraceae bacterium
TCACGGGGATGGCAAGTTCGGGCATTGGAAGTCCCTCGTCGCGACTGGAGATGGCTGCCATGCACTGGCGCTACGGATGTAGGGGGACGCTTCCCTGCCAAGCATCGCCGATTCGCTGCTCGACTTGAAATATTCCCTGCTCGGAATGCCGGCGCGCGCCCCTGGGCGGCGGGCCGCAAAGTCTTACTAATACAAGGACAGTCGACTTGCCGTGGCCGTCTTAATGCACGGTTCTCAGAGCCGAACGGTGGAAATTCCCTGCAGAATTCCCTGATCATGGGAATTGAAGGCCTTCAGAGCGCCAGGTGGCTCATTCGACCGACCAGACCTGGGAGTATGAGGAGCGGACGTCTCTCACGCGACCCGCCCGGACAGTCCCAGACAGCCACGCTCTGGTCACTCACCACCACCACGCGGGCGGAGAGTAAATTTCAAATTTTTGGAAATATAATCCGACAAGAATTTGAGAAAGAGGCTCATATTTCCGCTTGGCTGATAATAACTCGACTAAAGCTTGAAGGGTGTGCTCCGTCACGGTGTGGCGTGATTGAAATTTCAATAAACCACGAACACGACGCCTCTGTGTGGTGGGGTTAATCAACTCCGCCATGAAAATTCTGCGAGCCAACAGCGTTGCTGCACACCCGGACGCGGTGCCACAGGCCCCCAGTTTGCGCCCAAATTTCAAATAGGCGCGCGATCCGGGATCGCGATGGCACCAAGCATCGGCCGTATGCCACGCCGTGGTCCGATGGTGCCGATCAAAGGCTCTTGTTATGGCGGCATATTCAACTTCGGCAGGCCAGCTGCAAGCGGATGCGGCCCTGCCATCGGGCATCCTCTTCGATCGGGTTGGCCCTGTCTTGATATCGAGGGGGCATTGCGGACGCGTTCGGTGAACGGGGCTCAAGCCCCGGTCACGGCCGGTCGAGCCCGACGAGCAGGTGCTCAAGCACCCGCTTTTCAAGGACAAGCACTGCCGGAGTACCATTCGAGCGCATGACGAGACCGTCGCCGAATCGCCGGGCGGCGTCACCTGCGGCGACAACCAGTCTCCTGAACTCCTCCCGCCCGCGGCCGTCGACGCCGTTGAGAGCGCAGAGCTGTCGCCAGTCCTGAACGAAGCTTTCGAGTACGTGGCACAATCGGGCGATTTGCGCGCGCGTGTCCGCGGTGTCCGGCGCGCCGGTCAGGTCCCTGCACAGGTCTTCGACCAGCATCTGCACTTCGGCTGCCGGCATGACCGCGGTTCTCTGATCGCGTTCCGTGAGCAGGGGGCGCTGGCGTCCCGGGTTCCAGCCGACCGTTCGCCACCGATCCCGCGGGGGCGTGTTTCCCAGCGCAAACTGCCAGAACGCCGCGGTGCCGGAGGTGTCGGCAACAAGATGGATCCGGTCCGTGCGGGACTTGTTCTCCACATGGTGGCGACGCCAGTTGTCGAAGATCCAGGCCTCGCCCGGGGCCATGTGAACCGAGGTCCCGTCACAGTGGAAGCGAACGGCCGGCTCTGTGAATACGGGGATGTGGAGCCGAACGCGGGTATGCCAGTGGTGATTGATGTCCGCATGTTCCGGCACCCCGACACCCGGGGCGAGGCGCATGAGCCGCGAACGGCTCCACACGACGCCGAACTCGGCCAGAACCTGGCGCACATAGGGCAGCCTCTCCAGCCAGGGCGTGGGCAGCATCTGTCCATGGTGAGCATCCGTTTCAGCGCCTCCAGCGGTGATCAGCCGCGCGGCGCTGTTGCCGTGCAAACGGTCCGGATGGGGGGCCCAGGCCGTATCGGGCAGACCTGCCACCTCAGCCTGCAGGCGATCGACCTCGAACAGCAGCGGGAGCTGGTAAAAGGGGCGCGGCAGCCGCATGGGTCAGTCCCTGTACCGGGTCAAGGCGTCGCCCAGCGCGACCCTGAGCGGGTCCAGCCATGGCTCATACCGCTGCCACTGCGTGAGCCCGTCTCGACGGATCGGCTGGCGCACCTGCTCGGAACTTGGGGTACGTACGCTGCGGCGGGTCTCGTGGAAGTTGAGACAGGCTGGGTCGAATGGAAGGCCGCAGTGGAACAGCAGGCGCTGGACACTGCCCTCCAGGTCCTCCACGACATCCTCGTGTTGCATCCGGAGCACCCGGCCGGGCAACACCTCGTCCCAGTGCCGCATCAGGTCCAGATAGGCGCGGTAGCGACGGGCGACGGGTTCAAGCCCGTAGCTGAACTCCTGTGTGGTCCCTCCGAACAGCTGCTTGAAATTGCCAAAGCAGCAGGACATCGGCTCGCGGCGCATGTCGATGATGGTCGCCCGGGGCAGGATCAGGTGGATCAGGCCGATGTGCCAGAAATTGTTCGGCATCTTGTCGATGAAATGGGGCCGCCCCAGCTGCCGATAGGGACGGGTCTCGGCGATGTAACGCTCACCCAGCGCCCGGAAATCCGCCGCCGTCAGCTTGAGGAGGGCCTCGGGTGCCAGCGGCAGGTCGCAATCGGGATCCCGACCGCAGATTTCCGCCACATAGCGGTCCAGTTCGGTCAGTTCCTGGGTGCCCTCGACCCCGGCATGGGATGCCAGGATCTGCTCCATGAGGGTGGACCCTGATCGGGGAAGACCGAGGACGAAGATCGGGGACGGGTCCGCCAGGCCGAAGCCTGCCCGTGCCTCGAAGACGTCGGCCGTGAACACCGTCTTCAGGCGGCGGACGCAGTCATCTGCCACTTCGGGTCGGTCCCGGCTGGTCTGGCGTCGCAGGGCGTTGCCGCGTTCGTAGTAGCGCCACGACGCCGCATCGTCCCCATCGTCCTCCAGCGCCTTGCCGAGCGCGAAACACAGATAGATCCGATCCAGATCGTCATGCGGCGGTTCGGCTTCTGCCTCGCGCATGCGGCGGATGTCGTCGTCGCTGAACCTGTAGGTCTTCAGATTGGCCAGACTGAACCAGGCGACCCCGTTGTCCGGGCGGGCCATCAGCGATGCGCGGTAGTCGGTGACCGCCTCGGCCAACCGGCCCGTGACCTTCAGGGCGTTGGCCCGCCAGAGGCGCAGATCCGCGATTTCGGTGCCTGACAGGCCGGGTGCCTCGAGCAGCTGTGCATAGACATCGATCACCGGCGCATAGTCGCCGAGGCCGATGCAGGCGAGCGCATGCTGCTTGAGGTAGTCGCGGTGGTGAGGGGCATGGGCGAGCAGGCGCTCCGCCTCCGCCCGCGCCTGAGGGTACTTCCGCTGCTGGTGCAGCAGAAGGGCATAGTCGTACCGGGCTTCGTGGAAGTCCGGGGCCTGATCAAGTGCCGCGGCCAGCAGGGTTTCGGCTGCGCTGGCGTCGCCCAGCGCGTTGCGGATCCGGGCGAGCAGACGGAGGGCGCCGACGTTGCCGCGGTCGCTCGCGAGGTAGTCGGACAGGACGTCGTCCGCCAGGGCCAGCTCACCGTCGGCATAGAGGCTGTTGGCCACCACGACGGCACGGGGGAGTCGCTCGAGCGCGGCCAGGGTCTGCGCTGCCGCATCGGCAAGCTCTGTGTCCCCTGCCAGCCGATACAGTCGTGCCAGCATGTCCCAGCTGGCCGGCAGTGTCGGATTGAGCCGCACCGCCTCGCGCAGCGCCGTGATCGCGGCGGGGCCGTCGCCGAGCGTCACATGGCAATGGCCACGCTCGTGGAAGAGGCGGCTGAACGTCGGGTGCCGTGACTCGAGCCGCGCAAGCGTGGACAGCGCCTCCGGCACGCGTCCGGCCGAGCGGAATTCGCGGGCGGCGTGCAACAGTGCGTCCCGGTCGCGGGTCTCGGTCTCTGAGGTCATTTGATCCGCCCCTCACTCAGCAGGGGCTGAAGCCAGGCGGGATCCGGTTGATCCGTGTCGTAATACTCGAAGATCAGGTGGATGCGTTCGCCGTTACCGATGTTGCGCACCCAGTGCGGGTCGAGATTGTTCACCTCCACCGCCTCGCCGGTCGGGAAATGGTGCTCCCGCCCCCCGAAGAAGCACACCACCCCGGGATGGGTCAGCAGGGGAATGTGGATCTTGTGCGGCCATTTGGCCGCCGGATTGGCGTCGATGTGGGGGTGGATGATCCCACCCGGAGGCATGCGGGCCAGCATTACCCGGGGAAATGCGCCGTTCGCATAGCCATAGGGCCGCACGGCTTCGGCAAGCACCGGCTCGAGCAGGTGGCGCCAGTGGGGCCAGCCGCGGCGGTCGTGCGAGGCGCGCCAGTCCCGCGGGTTGTCGATGAAGCGGAAGACGATGTGCCGTGTGGTGTCCAGCACCTCGAACCGGTTGGGCTTGTCAGCGTTTTCCGCCGCCCACATGGCCTCGGGGACGGCCAGAACCGCATCCCTGAGGGCGGTGACGTCCACCGGGCCGAGGGGGCGGATGGTCGAGGTCTTGCGTGGATTGGCGACGGGAACTGCCGGGTCGCAGATCATCGCATCCCCTCGAAACCATAGCCGAACAGGTCGAGGTCCAGAGCATACCGCGCGGTGACGCCATCGATCAGTCTCTGGTCGTAATATCGACGATAGTCGCCGCGGTCGGTGCCATTGACCCGGTCGAGGGGGCGGGAGGGGATGCCGATCCGGGTGCAGATCGCGTCGTAGGAGCCCTGCATGTCCTCGACCCGGCCTATGGCGTCGGTCAGCAGCGTCCGCCCGTCCGTGTCGAGCAACAGCGACGCCTGCGGCTGAAAGAGGATGTGCCGTTCCGGCGGATCGCGAAACAGGAAGTGGTGCATGGCTTCCCGTGGTTGACGCTGGAAGATGTCGCCATCCCTCAGCATGAAGGCGCAGTACGAGACGAAACGATCGAACGGGTTGCGGACGAAGGCGAACTTGAAATAGCTGCCGAAGGCCGCCTCGCCCAGGTACGGACGCACCTGCTGCAGCGACAGGTGTCCGTGCTGGATCGCGGCCAGATCCGCCCACGGAAAGCGCCGGTTGATGAACAGTCCGACCTGCTCGAGGTCCTCGTCTCCCATCTGCTCGCGCAGGGCCTGCCGCACGGCGTGGGTGCCGGTCTTGGGTACGGCGGCAAAGATGAAGCGGTGACGATGGGACACGATCACGGGGCGGTGCTCACATTTCCCGACGGTTGCATCGGAAGGCGGCGGGTACTCTTCCCGAACTGTGTAACAAAAAAATGCGCCCCGCCTCTCCGGGAGACGGGGCGCATGAGCGGACAGCAGGGGGGAGGCTGCCCTCTCGGCGTCAGTACTTGTAGGAAACGCCGACCATGTAGGTCGCGCCGCTCTGGGTCTGATTGTAGAGATAGCGGGCCTGGCCGAAGAACTCCGTGTTCTTCTCATTGGTCAGGTTGACCGCATCGAAGGTCAGCTGCAGTTTCGGCGTGATGTTGTAGAAGGCTGCGGCGTCGACATAGGTCTGAGCCTCGTAGCCCTGTGTGCCCGCATCGACAGGGCCCGTGCTGTGGCTGTCATAGTAACGGCTGCGGTAGTTCACCGAGACCCGGGCGCCGTACTTCGCGGTTTCGTAATAAAGGGTGGCGTTGTAGCTGTTCTTCGAGATGCCGGTGAACATCTCCGGGGCGTCCACGTGGGTGAAGTTGCCCACCACACCCAGGTTGTTGAACGGCGCCGGCAGGAAGAACAGCTGGGACTGTGCGGCAAACTCCACGCCCGTGAGCGAGTGCGTACCCGCAACATTGATGGTCTGCGAGAAGTCATGGATGATCGTGCTTCCCGGCAGGCCCGAAATGGCCCCGCCCAGACCGACCTGCGCAAGAGTCAGCTTGTCGAAGATCTCCTGACTGGAGATGAAGTTCGTGATCGACTTGTGGAAGACGCTGGCGGACAACATGCCCACCTTGCCGAAGTAGTATTCGGCGGCGAAATCCAGGGTGTCATCCTTGAACGGCTTGAGGTTCGGGTTTCCGATCGAGGCGAACACCTGACCGCTCCCGTCAATCCCGGCATTGCCGCGGGCCGCGAGGGCCCCGAGGCTTGGACGGTTGAGGTTTTCCGTGGCCGCGAAACGCACCAGAAGTTCCGGCGTGATTTCCAGGACCGAGTTCATCGCCGGCAGAACGCCGTCATAGGAGCCCTTCACATCCGCCGTACCCGTGTAGGCATAGCTGTCGCCCATCCCGTTGTCGTGCTGCAGGCGGCCGGTGCTCTGGGTGTTCGTCTGGTAACCGCGAAGGCCGATGTTCCCGCGGAAGCGCTTGCCGAACAGGTGGCTGTCCCAGTCGGCCTGAAGATATTCCGAGCCCGTCTTTTCGGTCACCTTGAAGACCTGCTCGATGTCCTGCAGGGCCCCGCCGACGCCGTTCGGCTTCGGCCCCTGGCGGTGATATTCCTGGTACTTCGCAAAGGCTGCGGTGTAGTTGCCGATCAGCCAGGTACCGAAGCTGTTGGAGAACACGTTGGTGATGCCGGCGACCGAGGTGCCGCGCGTCTCGGCGGTGGTGCCGTTGACATTGCCGTCATAGAAGTAGTTGGCACCGTCCTGCGAGAAGCTGTGATAGGCCACGCCGGCCCGCAGGGTCACTTCGTCCGTCAGCTTGTAGCGCAGGTTCAGCACGCCCTCTTCCAGGGAAGAACTGTTGTTGAACGAGCGATAGTAGAAGTTGTCCATCGCATAGATGGAGGGGTCGGTCAGGTTGGTGCCGGGATAGGAGAAGGTCGCCGACTGGCCATTCCCGCCCCAGTTCGAGATCATGTTGCCCTTGGCGCGCATGTAGAGCTTGTCGTCGTAAGGCGTGTCGTAGAGCGATTTTTCCGCACCCACGTGCCCGTCGATGGACAGCTTGTCGCTCGCTTCCCACTTGCCGGTCAGCACGGCCTGGGTGAAGCGGTTGTGGTTCAGTTCCCGGCGGTGTTCGCTGCCGAAGGTCACGTTGCTGGCGTCGGTCAGGACCGCGTAGTTGTTGGCGTCGAGCACCAGGTTGTTCAGGACGGTGCCCTTCTGGAAGGACGCCGGCCACGGCGTGCCGGCGGCACCGTCGAGGATGGTCGAGCCGATGCCGTTCAGCGGCCGGGTTGCCAGGTGCAGCTCGTCCCGGTGGGTGGTGAATTCGCTGTGCAGCAGGTCCAGGGTGAACAGCGTCTTGTCGTTCGGCCGCCACTGGGCCGCGCCGGTGATGCCGAGGCGCTCGAGCTTTGCGTTCCACGAGGAGACGCGGTTGCCGTCTGCGAAGTAGAAGGTCTGGTTCGGGTCGGTCAGTTTCTGCTGCAACGCCGTGCTCAGGTGCGAGATATCGAGCCCCTGACCGATCAGGGACGTGATGTCAGCTCCGTTGAACGAGGAGTAGTTGTAGTCGTTATGACCCTGTTCCGTGGTCTGGCGCTTGGCATAGGCGACAGAGACGGCGACGCCGAACTTGTTGTCCCAGTTCTGGCTGAACAGCCCGACGATGCGCGGCTGTGTATCCTTCGTGTATTCGTTGGTGCCGACCTTCACCGACCCGGCGGCCTTCATGCCGGGCTCATGGTCGAACGGCTTGCCGGTGAAGAGGCCGACCGTGCCGGCCATGCCGCCTTCGTTCTGCGCCGCCTGGAAGGTCTTCTCGACCTCGGCCTTGGAGAACAGCTCGGACGCGAAGATGTTGAAGTCGAACGCCCGGTCGCGGGACCGCTGGCCGCGGCTGTCCTGGGCGGAGTCCACATTGCCCAGCACTTCCATGCCGTTCAGCTGCACCCGCGAGAAGTCCGGTCCGAGGCCGCGGAGCGAGATGCGCCGACCTTCGCCGGCCTCACGGGTAATCTGAACGCCCGGCAGGCGCTGCAGGGACTCGGCGAGGTTGAGTTCGGGGAATTTGGCGATGTCGTCGGCGACGATGGCGTCGACCTGAATGGCCGACTCCCGCTTGATCTCGCGCGCCTCGGCGAGGGACTTGCGATAGCCGGTCACCACGACCTCGGACACGGTGGACGGGTCCGCCGGGGCCGTCTCGGCAGCGGCCGCGGCAGTGCCCGCGCCCGATGCGATCACCATTGCGGAGACGGTGGCCAGCAGCACCGTCTTCAACTCCGGACCGGCGGCCCGCACGGAATATTGCGTCATGTAAGGAGCTCCCCCAAACCAATGTGTGTCACGCGGGGGATGGAAGCAGGCATTGGCAACGTCGGTGTGACGAATTTCAGAATTATCAGGAAAGCGTTCAGTCTCGTCGCAACTTTCGAAGTTTCGGCGGAGCCTCAAAAAATCAGGTCATCGTTCGTAGACTGAGTGTTTATTTTTTCGAAATGTTCCGTGACGGTTTTAGGTGTTTAATATTACGGATCAGAGACAGATTCGGGTGGGGGAGAGTTCACCCCCCCCCGGCGCGCAAGATCCGAGGCTGCACGGCGACGTGGCTCGCTGTCAGGTTGGATTATGCTGCGCCTCGTGGCTCTGTCGCTGATCATCCTCGTCGTCCATCGGTGATCCGCCCTTGACCTTGCGCCAGTCGAAATCCTTCCCGAACTTCTTCATCGCCACATTCGGGTCGAACACCCGCCGGTCCACGGGCAGGGCGTCATACGGCGTGAAATCGGGTGTGTCCGTGAAGAAGTCCGAAAGCAGGTTCGCAGCGGCGTCGAACTGGTTGACCGGTGGCAGGTCGAGGATCCGGTACATGGTCTTGAGGACGGCGCCGAAATTCGCGTGGGTGTGCGAGATGTAGCCTTTGCGGATCCAGGGACCGGCCATCATCAGGATCGAGCGGTGGGCATCGACATGGTCGACGCCGCCCTGAGGGTCGTCCTCGACGATGACGACCGCCATCTCCTTCCAGTAGGGGGTATGCGACAGGAACTGGAGAAAACGTCCCAGCGCGAGGTCGTTGTCCGCCATGAAGCTTTCCCGATAGGGATAGCCGTCGTCCTCGCGCGTGTCGGCCATGTGATCGTTCGGGATCTGAATGGATATGAACCGCGGAAACGGCTCCTTTCCGCTCAGGTACTTCTGCGACACTTCTGCCTCGAACTGGTCCATGCGCAGCTGGTCGGGGATGTTAAGGTTGAATCCCGCATATTCCGTGGATGTCCGCGACCATTCCGCGACGGCCATCGGGTAGATGACCGGCATGCGCAGGCCCGTGTCGGTATGCCCGGCGTCTTCATGGACGCCGGCGAACTCGTCGCTCTCGCCGTAGGATCGGAATGACAGGCCGTGCCGGTCGAGCTGCTCCCACAGGCCGCCGATCTGGTTGTAGTCCTCCGGGTCGATTCCGCCGGAGCTGTCGGGGAACCGCCGTCCCGGTGCCGGAGAGAAGGCGTTCCAGTCCTTGGAGACGGCGGTGTTCGACTCCATCCAGGCGTTCGGTACCACGCCCATCATCCAGCGATGTCCGTGCACGGAGGCGTCGGAGTCGCAGTAGAAGTTGTCGGAAAGTGCCCAGCGCCGCGCGATCTCGTGGTGGTTGGGCGAGATCAGCACCTGATGCAGCACGGATCCGTCGAGAGCCCGAAGGTCGACCCGGCCGAGGCGGGCGATGGTGGGATCGCCGTTCACGCCCGGGAATCCGCCGAAGACGTCGTCGAAGGTTCGATTTTCCTTGGTCACGTAGACGATGTACTTGATCGGGCTCTTCCGAAGGCCCACCGCCGCCGGCACGGGGCTGTTCGGGTCATCCTTGACCGCAACCTCTCGGAACGTGTTGTCGCGCACGCGCTGGGTGTCCTCGGCCAGTTGCCGGTCGTCGGGCGTGTCGATCACCTGGAACAGGCCCAGCTGCACATCGCCCACATAGGTGCCCTGCGGCGGCCGTCTGAAGCCCGCGCCGCCATTGGGGCCGGCCCCGTATCCCCGCGCCGAGGTCACGTAGAGCTTTCGCCCGTCGCCGGACACCGCGACCCGGGTGGGACCCCATCCGGTGGGGATGTAGCCCATAACCTTGCGGTGCGAGGTGTCGACCACCGCCAGTGCATTGAGCGTCAATGCCGTGACGTACAGCCGACGGCCATCGGGGCTGAGCGCGAGATGGAACGGCATGAGCCCGCGCTGGCGGTCGAGACGGGCATCGAAGGTCAGCCGGATATGGTCGACGATCCGGTTGGTGGCGCGGTCGATCACCGCAATGGAGTCATTGGTGGCGTTGGAGACATAGGTGAACCGGGTCCCCACGGCGACGCCGCTCGGGCTCGCACCTCCGATTGTCTTCAGACCTTCGACCATCTGACCGATCTGGAAGCCGGGCTTCAGACGGGCCACCACGGTCTGGCTTGCAAGGTCGATGGCGTAGACGCTCATGGCTTCCGGAGCGTTGGGTGATCCGAGCCCGGGCAGGCGGCGACCATCGGCGAGGGTGACCCCGTTCTCGGCCTCGGGTGACGGCAGCGCATAGGGTGCAAGGTGCAGCATCCGGCTGTCCCCGTTATCCGGCGTGACACCGGGCACCAGCGGGTATTCGAACAGGCCGACATTGCCCACATAGGCCGTCCGTCCGTCCGGGCTCAACCCCAGCGCCAGGGGCAGGCGGCCGACCTTGACCGAGCCCAGGATCTGTCCGGTCGCTCGGTCCAGGGTGACAAGGCGGTAGTTTGCCCGGTCCAGAACGTAGAGCTTTGCCCCGTCGGGGCTCATGGCCATGTCTCCGGCGAGGCTGTCCTGGTAGCGAACGCCGCCGAACTCTCCGTCGAGCCGGTATTCGCCGGTCCGCACCAGTCGCTCGGCGTCCATCAAAGTGACAGCACCGGTCTTGTCCTGTGACAGATAGACCGTGCGGCCGTCCGGCGAGAAGACGGCCCCCATGAAGCCGCCGCTCTCGATCACGGCTGCGCGGGTCTTGTCGTAGCTCGGCAGCCGGATCGGATGTCCGAGATCCTCCAGCCGGACCACCGTGACCGCGTCATTGTGAAGCAGGACAGCGGTCTTGCCATCCGGGGACAGGGTCAGGCCGTAGGGCTTGTGCGTGACCAGGGTCGCCCGGCCCGCAGGCGTGACCAGCCGGCCGCTGGGGAGGATGCTGGCACCGTCGGGCACGATGCGGGCAGGCTCAGAGCTGACCGGCGAAACCAGATCCGTAGCGGGAGCGGCTGCGGCAGCCGTTGAGATTGCGAGGCAAAACGCCGCCAAGAGCCTGAGTTTCATTGCCTGACCCGTCCCGTATCCGCTCCGGGTCTGGTCTAGTCAAAAGATGAGACGGGCATGCGACAGCTCTCCGAGCCCGGACGGTCGCTCGCTCGGGATGATCAGGCAGGCGAGCTCGCCCCTCCGTCGCCGGACGGCCCTCACACCGGACCTTCGGGCATCTCGTTCGCCTCAGCCCCGAGCGCATCCACCGCCGCGATCCAGCGGGCCTTCTCGGGCTCGGGCAGGAAGCTGCCGGCAAAGCTGTTGCGGGCCAGCTGGACGAGGTCGGACCGGGTCAAGCCCAGCGCCCTGGCCGTCTGCACGTAATTGTCCAGCAGATAGCCGCCGAAATAGGCGGGGTCGTCGGAGTTCACCGTCGCTGCCAGCCCGAGGTCGAGCATGCGCTTCAGCGGGTGTGCCGCGTGGTCGGGCACGACGCAGAGCTTGAGGTTGGACAGCGGACACACGGTCAGGGTCGTCCCGTCCGCCACCAGCCTCTCGACCAGTGCCGCATCCTCCAGCGCGCGGTTGCCGTGGTCGATCCGGTCGACACGGACAAGATCCACCGCCTCCCACACATAGGCGGGCGGTCCCTCTTCGCCCGCATGGACCATCACCTTCAGTCCGAGGTCCCGTGCCGCCTGCAACACCCGGGCAAACTTGGCGGGCGGATGGCCCAGTTCGGAACTGTCCAGTCCGACCCCGGTCAGCCGGGACAGCCAGGGCCCGGCCGCCTCCAGGGTGGCGAAGGCGTCGGCCTCGTCCAGGTGTCGCAGGAAGCACAGGATGAGCCGCGCGCTGATCCCGAGCGTCGCCTGGGCCTCATCCACGGCCGAGAGGAGGCCCTCGACCACCTCCGCCATGGCCACGCCCCTGTGGGTGTGGGTCTGCGGGTCGAAGAAGATCTCCGCGTGCACCCCGCCATCGGCCGCCAACCGCCGGAAATAGGCCATGGCCAGGTCGTGGAAATCGCGCCGGGTCAACAGCACCGCCGCCCCGGCATAATAGATGTCGAGGAAGTCCTGCAGCCGGGTGAAGTCATAGGCCGCGCGCACGGCCTCCACCGAGGCGAAGGGGATGGCGACGTCGTTGCGCCGGGCCAGCTCGAACATCAGCTCCGGCTCCAGCGTGCCCTCGATGTGCAGGTGCAGTTCGGCCTTGGGCAGGCGGCGGGCGAAATCGGCAAGATCATCGGGCGTAGGCATGCGGGGTCCCGTCTCTGTGTCCGGCGCGGTGGCGAGGCGTCCGGACGAGACAGCTTAAACGCCGCCGGAGGATCCGCTGCAACCCTGACGCAGCATCGAGACACCAACAGCCACACTGCGGGGGCAGCCGATCCACGTCGCCGCCGGAAAATGGGCAGGGGGCCAGCTTGAATTCTCACGCTCGCCATGTAGAGAGCCGCCATGAAACCAAATGTCACATGTAATCTTCTTGGCCTCGTGGCCGCGTTCGCCGTGATCGATACCGCGCAGGCCGAGACGGTCAGCGCCACCGACGGCCCGGTCAGTGTCAGCGAAGTCATCGTCACCGGCACCCGCGTGTCGGGCGTGCGGGCGGCCGACAGCCTGGCGCCCGTGGAGATCCTCTCCGGCGGCGACCTCGAGCGCGACGGACGCGCGACCCTCAGCGATGCCCTGTCAGACGCCCTGCCGTCCCTGAACCTGCAGGCCGTCGGCTTCGACCTCGCCAATGAAACCCTTGCCATCCGGATGCGGGGCCTGTCGCCCAACCACACCCTGGTGCTGGTCAACGGCAAGCGTCTCCACGGGACGGCGAACCTCGCCGTCCTGTCCGGACCCTATCAGGGCGGCGCGGCACCGGACCTCAACTATGTGGCGCTGCCGTCCGTGGCCAGGGTGGAGGTGCTGAAGGACGGGGCCGCGGCCCAGTACGGATCGGATGCGATCGCCGGCGTGGTGAACATCCTGCTGCGGTCGGACGCCGCCGGGGGAACCGCCACCCTGGATCACGGGGGATATGACCGGGGCGACGGCATGACAACCGACGCCAGCGCCCGGATCGGTCTGGCCCTCGGCGACAGCGGGTTCCTGAACCTCACCGCCTCGGTCCGGGATCACGACTTCAGCAATGCCGGCGGTCCCGATGCCCGCGTCGTGCGGGCGGTCGCGTCGGGTGCCCATCCCGACTGGAGCACCCTCGTCGGCTATCCGCGGGTCAATGCCGAGTTCGGTGATGCCCGCTACCGGACCTATCTGGCGACGGTGAATGCCGAGGTCCCGGTGACGGACACCAGCAAGGTCTATGCCTTCGGCACCTACGGCCAGAAGAAGGCCGGCGGGTGGGCGAACTTCCGGCTGCCCACCAAGCTGCCGGCCCTCTACCCGCGGGGCTTCACGCCGATCGACTGGGTGGTGTCCGACGATCTCAGCCTGACCACGGGGATCCGGACCGAGACCGGTCCCTGGTCGGTGGACCTGAGCACCACCTATGGCTTCAATCAGAACCGGGTCGAGGTCACCGGATCGGCCAATGTCGACCTCTACACCGACACCGGTGCCACGCCGAACGCCTTCCATGACGGCGATCTCGACGACAGCCAGTGGACCGCCAACCTCGATATTCACCGGCCGGTGGCGCTGGGCCTGTCGCAGCCCGCAACCCTGGCCTTCGGTGCCGAGTACCGGCGGGAGACCTATTCGATCACGGCCGGCGATCCGGCGTCCCGCTACAAGGCGGGGGCGCAGTCCTTTCCGGGCTTCTCCCTGTCCGACGCGGGATCGACGGCGCGGGATGTCACGGCGGCCTATGGCGAGCTCACCCTCGCGCCGATCGATCCTTTGCAGATCGCGCTCGCCGGGCGCTACGAGGACTACAGCGACTTCGGCAGCGCGCTGGTGGGCAAGGTGAGCGGCCGGTTCAAGGTCAGCCCGACCCTCTCCCTGCGCGCGACACTGAGCAACGGGTTCCGCGCGCCGACCCTGGCCGAGGAGCGATATTCGGCCACCAACGTCCAGCCGAACTCCGCCTTCATCCAGCTGCCGCCCAATTCCGCCGCGGCACGGCTGATCGGCATCAACCCGCTGGAGCCGGAGCATTCCACCAACATCAACCTCGGACTGATCGCCGATCTCGCGCCCTCCGTCAGCCTCACCCTCGACGCCTACCAGATCGCCGTTCGCGACCGGATCGTGGGCAGCGGGACCCTCTACGGGACCTATGCCGGGAGCCTGCGCTCCCCGGCGGTGAACGCGGCCATCTCGGCCAATGGCAACACGCTGGAGGCGGTGCCCTTTTCCGGCATCAACATCTTCACCAACGGCGTCGACACCCGCACCCGGGGCATCGACCTCGTCATGTCGTTCCGCACGCGCCTACCGGCGGGCGTGATCGACTGGTCACTGGTCGCCAACTACAACCAGACCGAGGTCACGCACATCCGGGCCACACCCAAGGCGCTGGCCGATTCGGGTCAGCAACTGTTCGACAAGGTGGCGATCTCGAACCTCGAGACCGCCTCGCCGGAGTTCAAGGTCACGCTGTCCCAGGTCTATTCCCGCGGACCGTTCAGCCTGCGCCTTGCCAACACCCTGTTCGGCCCGTCGTCGCGCTATGCCGACCCGGGCGATGGTCAGTACTATCTGGACAGGACCGGCGTGAAGCTGGTGACGGATCTCGATGTCTCCTATCGCGTCCGGCCCAACATCAAGATCTCGGCGGGTGCCAACAACCTGTTCAATGTCTTCCCGAACCGGGTCAATGCCGCAGGTCTTGCCGCCAGCGCCGCCGCTGGAAACCCGGCGGTGGAGATCTATCCCAGCTTCTCTCCCTTCGGCGTCAACGGGGGGTACTACTTCGCCCGGCTGAGCGTCGACTTCTGAGCAATGACGTCGCCCCCCCTGCCCGGAGCCGGAGTGCCATGGACCATGAAACGCCGGAACGCCTGACGGTCCCCGA
>DAINBM010000019.1:0-14172 GCA_036732965.1 Caulobacteraceae bacterium
TCAGGCCCAGGGCAAAACCCGGATCATCGGCGAAGGCTTGCGCCACCCCCTTGTCCGCCAGCGCGATCACATAGGGCTGGGTGGCTGCGTTCAGGGCATAGGTCGAGGTGCGGGCCGCCGCGCCCGGCATGTTGGCGACGCAGTAGTGCATCACGCCGTCCACCCGATAGGTCGGATCGGCATGGGTGGTGGGGCGGCTGGTCTCGAAGCATCCCCCATGGTCGATGGCCACATCCACCAGGACCACGCCGGGCTTCAGCAGGGCCAGATCCGCGCGGCTGATCAGCTTGGGCGCCGACGCCCCTGGGATCAGCACGCAGCCGACGATCAGATCGGCGTCACGCGCGGCGGCGAGGATCGCATCGTGGGTGGAGAAGACCGTCTTCACCCGGCCGTCGAACCGGGCGTCGAGTTCCGCCAGCCGGTGGGGATCGATATCGAAGATGGTGACATCGGCCCCCTGCCCCACGGCGATCCGTGCGGCCTCGGTACCGGACACCCCGCCACCGAGAATGACGACCTTTCCCGGGGCCACCCCGGGCACGCCGCTGAGCAGAACCCCCGGCCCGCCCCAGGGCTTCAGCATCAGCAGCACACCGACATCGACCGCCATGCGCCCGGCGACCTGACTCATCGGGGTGAGCAGCGGCAGGCGTCCGTCACGACCCACGATGGTCTCGTAGGCGATGGCCGTGCAGCCGGATGCCTGCAGGCCGCGGGTCTGAGCCACGTCCGCCGCCAGATGCAGATAGGTGAACAGCACATGGTGGGGCTTCAGCCGCGCCACTTCCACCGGCTGGGGTTCCTTCACCTTCACGATCATCTCGGCGAAGTCGAAGACCGCGTCGGCACTGGGCAGGATGGTCGCACCGGCGGCCGAATAGTCGGCATCGGACGCCCCGATGCCCTGACCCGCCTGTGTCTCCACAGCCACCTCGTGACCGCGGCGGACGAGCCCCTTCACCACTTCGGGGATCAGTCCGACCCGGTCTTCGAGGGTCTTGATCTCCTTCGGAACACCAATGCGCATATCGGATCTCCCGGAAGCGCCCGATCTGATACGGGGGCTGTTGAACCTGAGATCCACAATACGCGCGTTCGGCTGGTGCTTTCGGTGAAACTCCGCCAATGATGGAGGGGGCGACGGCAGCATGGCTGTGATTTGGCCGGTTTTGCGGCAGGATCTGCGAACATGATCGACGAATACGACAGGAACATCCTCCGGGAGCTGCAGAAGGACGGGCGATCCACCAACGCCGAACTCGCACGGCGGGTCAATCTGTCGGAGAGCGCGTGCCTGCGTCGACTGCGTCTGCTGGAACAGCGCGGCATCATCGAAGGCTATGCCGCCAAGGTGCATCCCGGCTCCGTCGGCCTGCCGATGAGCGTATTCGTCACCCTGAGCCTCACGACCCAGTCACAGGCCGCTCTGACGGCGTTCGAGGTCGCCGTGTCCCAGATCCCGGAAGTCATGGAATGCTATCTGATGACCGGTTCTGCCGACTATCTCCTGCGCATGGTCGCCCGGGACGTCGATGACCTGGAACGCCTGCATGCCCAGTGCCTGACGCGGATTCCGGGGGTCAGCCGGGTGACCTCAAGTATCGCCATGCGCACGGTCGTCAAACGCTCCGGTCTCCCCTTGTAACAGGCAAATAGATCGCCGCTCACCTCACATTAACCACACCTTGACGCGAATTCCTCGACCGAAATCCGGATCATTTCGCGCAGTCAACGCTTCCTTCATTGGCCGTTGCTAAAGCTGAAATCCAGCAGTGCGATGGTCGGACATGATCGCTACGGAACCACATTTGAAGCGCGATGGTGAAGCCGTCAGGCTGGTGCTGTCGGCGCGGATGGAATCCGCCCCAGCCCGTGCGGCCGCGGCGCTCTTCATCATGCTGGGGGCCGAATTCGTCTCTGTCGGGATCTGGCCCGCGATCTGGTTCACCGCGGTTCTGCTCAGCTTCATCGTCGATCGCGCCATCGCCCGGGCCTGCCTGAGCCGCCGCGGCGATATCAGCATGGGACGTATCAACGCTCTCGGTGCCTGGATCTTCGCATGCAGTGCGACCTATGCCGCGATCGCGGTCTATTTCTGGCAGCAGGGCGGCGAATTCGGTCGCAGCTTTGCCCTCGTGCAGGCGTGTGGCGGGCTCGTCCAGGCCGCAATCCAGCTTCGGGCCATCCGGCGGCTCATGATCCCCTCCATGCTCGGCCACGGATGGGTCATCCTGCTGATCCCCTCCGCCTCGGGCATCTCCCAGTTCGGTCCGATGGGACTGGTGCTGCCCTGTGCCGGGTTCGTGGTGTTCCTGTCGCTGCTGCTGCAACTCGTGCGGCACAGTGCAGCCGAGCAGGCCGAACTGATCCGCGCCAAGCGCGAGGCCGAGGCCCAGCGCGCCTTCACCACGTCCATCATCGAAAACATCCCGAACCTGCTGTTCGTGATCAATGCCAGGACCGGCACCCTGGAGCTGATCAACAAGGCTGCGGAACGGATCACCGGGATCAGCCGGGACATGGCCGTCGGGCGGCGGTACGAGGACTTCTATCCGCCCGAGGCGGCCAACCGCCTGCGCCAGCTGGATGCCGAGGCCCTGGCGACCGGCGCGCCCGTCACCTTCGAGGACGAGCCGATCATCAGTGCGGACGGCGCCCTTCGGACCCTGCGGGGGCGGCATGTCTGCGTTGCGGGCGAGGACAATGCCCCTCGCTACCTCATCGGCGTCGCCGAGGATGTGACCGATGTCCGCGAGGCGGAGGCCCAGGTGGTTCGCCTTGCCCACTACGACAGCCTGACGGAACTGCCCAACCGGGTGCTGTTCCGCGCACGGCTCAACGCGGCCTTCGACACGGCCTCCAGCGGCGGCGAGCGCGCCGCCCTGTTGTGGATCGATCTTGATCACTTCAAGGAAGTGAACGACACCCTCGGCCATCTCGTCGGCGACCAGTTGCTGATGGAGGTGGGGGAGCGTCTGAAGAGTACGGTCCGCGCCCAGGACACGGTGGCCCGCCTCGGCGGCGACGAGTTTGCGATCGTCCAGACCAGCCTGATCGGTGCCTCGGATGCCGAGGATCTGGCCGCGCGGGTGGTGCAACTGATGAGCCAGCCCTTCCATCTGAGCGGTCGTGCGATCTCCATCGGCGCCAGTGTCGGTATCGCCATCGCCCCCGATGACGGGCTCACGGCCGATGAGCTGATGATGCATGCGGACATGGCGCTCTATCGCTGCAAGCAGACCGGACGGGGCGGCTACCGCATCTTCGAGCGGGAGATGAACGAGCGCCGCCGGGCGCGACGGACCCTCGAGCAGGACCTGCGCCGGGCCTTTGCCGAGGACAGCTTCTCCATCGCCTACCAGCCCCAGCTGAACGTGCAGACCAACCGCATCGCGGGCTGTGAGGCCCTGATGCGCCTGAAGATCGCCGGTCGCGCCATCTCCCCCGCCGAATTCATCCCCGTGGCCGAGGAGATCGGGCTGATCAACCAGATCGGCGAATGGATCCTGCGTCAGGCCTGCGCCGAAGCCGCCACCTGGCCGGCTGGCATGAAGGTCGCCGTGAACATGTCCCCGGCCCAGTTCAAGGATCCGAACCTGATCCGGACGGTGATCTCCGCCCTCGCCCATGCGGGACTGAGCCCCGACCGGCTGGAGCTGGAAATCACCGAGGGTACCCTGCTGCAGAACAATGACGCCAACCTGACGACCCTGTTCCGCCTGCGGGAACTCGGCGTCCAGGTGGCACTGGATGACTTCGGAACGGGCTTCTCCAGCCTGAACTACCTGAGGCAGTTTCCCTTCACCAAGATCAAGATCGACAAGTCGTTCGTCAGCGACCTGTCCATGAGCCTCGAGTCCGTGTCCATCGTGAAGGCCATTGCCGGCATGGCCTCCAGCCTCGGCATGCAGACCACCGCCGAGGGTGTGGAGACCGAACGCCAGCTGGACATGGTGAAGAGCTATGGGTGTACCGAGATCCAGGGCTTCCTGATCTCGCAACCGTGCACGGCGGAACAACTGCCCGACGTGTTCGCGCGTTATGGCAGCAACATAACGGGTCTTGCAGGATCCGTTGCGTCCGGCGACCCGGAACTTTGGCTTTCCGCCGGCTGAGACAGGTCCTCCCGCGACCCGGGATCAGGCCCGCTCGAAGATCGCGGCCATGCCCTGACCGCCGCCCACGCACATGGTCTCGAGACCATAGCGCTCACCGCTGCGCTCCAGTTCGTACAGAAGGGTCGCCAGGATCCGCACGCCGGTCGCGGCAATGGGGTGGCCGAGAGAGATCCCCGATCCATTGACATTCAGACCGGCCAGCCGGTCATCCGTCTCGGACCAGCCCCAGCCCTGCAGCACGGCCAGGACCTGGGTCGCGAACGCCTCGTTCAGCTCCACACGACCGATGTCCTTCCAGCCCATTCCGGTCCGGGCGAAGAGCTTCTCCACCGCCGGAACCGGGCCGATCCCCATCAGGGCCGGATCGCAGCCCGCGGCGGCCCAGCCCACCATATAGCCCATGGGCGTCAGGTTCATTTCCGCGAGCTTGTCCTCCGCCACCACCAGCACGGCGGCGGCCGCATCATTCTGCTGGCTGGAATTTCCGGCGGTCACAACGCCGTCCTTCATCAGGGCCGGCAGGCGCGCGAGGCTCTCGAGCGTGGCATCGGGCCGCACGCCCTCGTCCCGGTCAAAGATCAGGTCCGGCTTGCCGCGCACCGGCACGGAGACCGGGACCAGTTCCTCGGCAAAGCGCCCGGCCGCCCAGGCCTCGGCAGCCCGGTGCTGGCTGGCAACGGCATAGCGGTCCGATGCCTCCCGCGATACGCCATAGGCCCTGGCGAGGTTCTCCGCCGTCTCGATCATGCCGGAGATCTTGCCGAACCGCTCCACCGGCTGAGACCGCTCGCGCCCCCGCTCCAGCCGATCATACACGGTCACAGATCCCGCCCGGGCCCCGCCGCGCATGTTCAGGCTGTAATACTCGACCCGGCTCATGCTCTCCACGCCACCGGCAATCACCACATCCGCTGCACCGGTCTGGACCATCATCGCCGCCGTGGCGATGGCCTGCAGCCCCCCGCCGCAGCGCCGGTCCAGTTGCACGCCGGGCACTTCGATGGGCAGACCGGCGGCCAGAGCCGCCCACCGCCCGGTGCACGGCGTCTCGCCGTTCATGTAGCTCTGGGCAAAGACCACGTCGTCGATCCGTGACGGGTCCACGCCGCTCCGGGCCACGACCTCCTTGACCACGACCGCCCCGAGCGTCTCGACCGGGACGGACTGCAAGGCCCCCAGGAACTTGCCGACGGGCGTGCGGACGGGAGCAACGAGAGCGGCGCGGCGCATGGGGGACCTCGGATCAAACCTTCCCGAGCTATTCGACAATCCGACGGGCTTGTAAACACCGACCCAACCGCTTGCGGCGCCGCGGCCTAGCCGGAGGGGTCCCGACGCACCATATCCCCGATGCGGCCCGCCCTGCCGCCCTCGAAAGGCGTCCCGTGAAGCGTTCCAGACTGGCCCTCGCGGCCCTTGCCCTGCTGCTGTCAGTCCAGACCGCAGGGGCCGCCGGCCCCACCACCCGGGACCCGGCCCGTCTGCCCGCAGGCGAGTATGTGCTGGACAAGAGCCATGCGAGTCTGGTGGCCCGGGTCAGTCACATGGGCTTTTCCCGCTATACGCTGAGATTTACCCGGTTCGACGCCAGCTTCAGCTATGACCCCGCGGCACCCAGTGCGGCAAGGATCACGGTCTCCGTCGATCCCACAAGCCTCGACACGGGATCGGCCGGCTTCAGCAAGGCCCTGGCCAGCGGCGCGACCTGGCTGAATGCCGGGACCTTCCCGAAGATCACCTTCACCTCGACCGCCGTGACCCCGGGATCGGACGGTAACGGCCAGGTCACCGGAGATCTCTCGTTCCTTGGCGTGACCCGCCCGGTGGTGCTGGACGTCCGGTGGAACGGTGTCGGTCCCGGCCTGTTCGGAGGCACCCGGACCGGATTTTCCGCCACGGCGCATCTGAAGCGATCGGATTTCGGCAACAGGACCGACCTGCCCGTGGTTGGGGATGATGTGGACTTCGAGATCGAAGTGGAGTTCTACAAGACCTGCTGCTTCGGAGCCTGACCGCATGACCCGCAAGTCCGATCGCTACACCGGCGTCGCCATCGCGCTCCACTGGCTGATCGCCGTGGCGATCCTGTTCCAGATCATGCTGGGCTGGCGAATGGACGATCACGGCAACTCGGCTGTGACCTTTCTGGTGTTCCAGCTGCACAAGTCGATCGGCATCACCCTCCTGCTTCTCAGTCTGGCACGGCTGGGCTGGCGGCTGGCCAATCCGCCGCCGCCGCTGCCCGACCATCTGAAGCCATGGGAGCGCGGCCTCGCCCACCTGACCCATCTCGGCTTCTACACCATCATGATCGGCCTGCCCCTGACCGGCTGGCTGCTGGTGTCCGCCTCGAGGACCAACATTCCGACCCTCCTCTACGGGATCATTCCCTGGCCGCACATCCCCGGCGTGGCGGAGCTGGCCCCACCCGCCAAGCTGATCTGGCACAAGGGGGGCGAACTCGGCCACGGGCTCCTGGCCAAGCTGACCTATCTGTTGCTCGCCCTCCATGTGGGCGGGGCCCTGAAACACCAGCTGGTCGACCGGGACGGCACCCTCTCCCGGATGATCCCCGGTGTCCGTGCCGGGGCCTGGTTCGATCCCCGGGCGCTGCTGGCCGCCGCGGCCGTGGTCGGGGCGATCGTCGGCGGGCAGTGGGTCTTCCGCCACCCGCCCCCGCCCCCGCCGGCGGTCGCCTCCGCGCCGGTCCCTGCAACCCCGCCGTCCGCCACGCCCGCACCGCCTCCCGTGCCCGCCACGTCCGCCCCCGCGGCTGACACGCCGGTCAGCGTCACGGCACCGCACCCCGTCACCCCCTGGACGGTGGAACCCGGCGGCAAGCTGGAGTTCGCCACCAGCTGGTCGGGGCAGCCGGTCACCGGCCAGTTCAAGGAGTGGAGCGCCGATATCCGCTTCTCCGAGGACGCCCCGGCGGACTCCAGCGTCACCGTGTCCATCAATCCCGCCTCCGTGGCCACGGGCGATGCGCAGCGGGACGCGACCCTCCCCACGGAGGACTGGCTCGATGCCGCCGGCTTCCCGAAGGCAACCTTCCATGCGGACGGCTTCCGGCACCACGGCGCGACCTGGACCGCCGACGGACAGATGACGATCAAGGGTGTCTCCCGCCCCCTTAGACTGACCTTCGCCCTCGACCAGACGGGAGACAGGGTCACGGCCCGGGGCCATGCGTCGGTGGATCGGACCGTCTTCGGCGTCGGCAAGGGCGAGTTTGCCACGACCGAACAGATCCCCGCGCAGGTGACCGTCAGCTTCCTCATCAGGGCCCACCGCCGGGCCGGACCCTGATACCTCGTACCTGCCCCAGCGGCACGCTGGCGCAAGCAGAAGATCCGGGTCTAGGATAGGGTGCCGACCCCCGGGAGACTGCGTCATGGATCTGAACCTGTCCGCCGAAGACCGCGCCTTTCAGGCCGAGGTTCGCGCCTTCCTCGATGCAGAACTGACCCCGGCCCTGCGGGAGGCCGGACGACGCACCACCAGTGTCTTCACCGACCGGGACTGGAACCTTCCCTGGCACCGGATCCTGCACCGCAAGGGCTGGGTGGCCCCCGCCTGGCCGGTGGAACATGGCGGCCCGGGCTGGACGGAGATGCAGCGGCACATCTTTGCCTCCGAATGCGCTCTGGCTGGCGCCCCGTCCCTGTCGCCCATGGGGCTGAAGATGGTCGGGCCGTGCATCCAGCGCTTTGGCACGGAGGCGCAGAAGGCTCATTACCTGCCGCGGATCCTCTCGGGAGAGGACTACTGGTGCCAGGGCTATTCCGAGCCCGGCTCCGGATCCGACCTCGCCTCCCTGCAGCTGCGCGCGGTCCGGGACGGGGACGACTACGTGCTCAACGGCTCCAAGATCTGGACGACCCACGCCCATTTCGCCAACCGCATGTTCTGCCTTGTCCGCACCCGGTTCGACGGCAAGCCGCAGGCCGGGATCACCTTCCTGCTGCTGGATATGGACACCGCCGGCATCAGCGTGAAGCCGATCATCACCATGGCCGGTGACCACGAGGTCAATCAGGTGTTCTTCGATGAGGCGAGGGTTCCGGTATCGGGTCGCCTCGGCGACGAGAACCAGGGCTGGACCGTGGCCAAGTACCTGCTGGAGTTCGAACGGGGCGGCGGCGCTGCTGCGGGCTTGAAGCTGAGCGTGGCCCGCATCCGGGACATGGCGCGGGCCGAGGCCCTCGGGGACGGCCGCAGGCTGATCGACGATCCCGACTTCGCGTCCCGGCTGATGCAGGCGGAACTGGCGGTGCAGGCCATCGAGATGACCGAGCACCGGGTGCTCAGCGCCATGGCCTCCGGCCGGGCACCCGGCCCGGCCTCATCCATGCTGAAGACCCAGTCCACCGAGATGATGCAGCAGCTGGATGCCCTCGCGGTCGAGGCCTCGCAACACTATGCCGCCGTCTTCCAGCCGGAAGCCCGGGCCGCCGGTGCCAATATCGCGGCCATCGGCCCGGACCACAGCCTGGTATCGATGGCCCGGTATCTCAACAACCGGGCCGCCAGCATCTACGGCGGGTCCAACGAGGTTCAGCGCAACATCATGGCCCAGCTGGTGCTGGGGCTCTGACCGGGTGCGCGCCTCGCGAGGTCCCGGACCAGCGCCAGCCCGACCGGCGCTAGATCGTCAGCGGCGATGCCAGGCTGGCATCGGTCGCACAGCGAACGCACACGCCCGTGTCGAAGAACTGTTCCCGTTCCTCGTAGGACGGCAGATCGTGACAGATCTGACAGACCCGTCCCTGAGCCCGTGCCGCCTGAAGCCACAGATCGCGGGCGGGGTTCGTCTGGTCCGGGGTGAGGGATGTCTGGTCCATTCATGGCCTCCCGAGGCGGGGATCAAGGGGGAGAGGAAAGCCGGACGATGGAACGCGGGCCCGGCCCGATACATCTGCCGTGCAAGGTGCATCAGATCGGCCGCCGCACCAGTGCCGGTGCCATCACAATGCCGCGAACACGCAGGCCGCCGACCTCGGACGGTGCTCAAACTGGGAGAAACACATACATGACAAGCTACCCTGCTCCGGAGACCCCTGCCGGGATCGGCGTCGAGGTGCTCTATGAGCTGATCGACGACCACATCGCCGTCATCACCCTCAACCGGCCGGACAAGCGCAACGCCGTCAACGGTGCTGTGGCCAAGGCCCTGGATCATCTGGTCAAGCAGGTCGAGGCCGATCCGGCGGTTCGGGTCGCGGTCCTGGCCAGTTCCAGTCCGGGCGTCTTCAGCGCCGGGGCGGATCTGGCGGAAGTCTCCGCCGGACGCGGCCACGAACTCGGGACCCGGGACGGCGGTTTCGCCGGGTTCGTGGATCAGCCGAAGGTCAAGCCGTGGATCGCGGCGGTGACCGGCCCGGCGCTGGCCGGGGGCTGCGAGCTCGCCCTCGCCTGCGACATGATCGTGGCCTCAGATGATTCCCGCTTCGGCCTGCCGGAAGTGAAGCGCGGCCTATTCGCGGCGGCGGGCGGGGTCCATCGCCTCCCCCGGGCCCTGCCCCGCGCCATCGCACTGGAACTGATCGCGACCGGCGAGCCGATGGATGTCGCCCGTGCCTACGGGTTCGGGCTGGTGAACCATGTGGTACCCAATGATCAGGTCCGCGACCGGGCCATCGATCTGGCCCGCGCGATTGCCGTGAACGCCCCCCTGTCGGTCCGCGAGAGCCTGAAGCTGGCGCGGCTGGCGCAGGAGCTCAGCGATGGCGAGATGCGCGAACGATCAAGGGATGCGGGCCGCATCGTGATGACCAGCGAGGACGCGCGGGAGGGGCCGCTTGCCTTCGTGCAGAAGCGCGCACCGGTCTGGAAGGGCCGCTGATCGCGATCCTGCGGCGGCGGGCGCCCCGGAAGGCCGTCAATCTTCCGAAGAGGACGCCCGCCCCCATCGTCCGTTGATCAGCGGCCAGATGCTGATGATGGAGGCAACAAAGCCGACAAGCGTGGCCACGACCTGAAAGGCATTCCAGACGGCATCCAGCAGATCCGCGGAGAACAGGCCGGCGCTCACCGGAACGAGGATCTGCGCCACGTGGACCCGGAACTGGACATAGACAACGGAATATTCGATGGCGGCACCGGTCAACCAAGCGGCCACCACCGCCGCCAGGACCGGGGCCCAGAGCAGAGGCAGCAACATGGCCGCCGCGAGGCCACCATAGGCCCACTTCCAGACCGCACGCACCCGCCCCCTGAACATCGCCGCGCCAACGGATGCAAACCATCCGATCGCCAACGAGATCAGGGCCACGGTCAGCACGCGATCCGTCACATCATACAGGGACGACCGGGCCCGGACCGCGGCGGTCAGGACGATGGCGAGGGTCAGTCCGAAGCTTGCAAACCACGCCGCCGCGAACTGTGAGAAGCCCTGGCCGACCAGCCGCCCCCCCGACATCGCCTCGTCCGCCATTCAGACCTCCCGGACTGCCTTTCGCCATCATGGCGTCCGCCGGCTCTGGGGTCGAGTCCCTCCGTCCGCCCGCGACGGTCACGGACCGGCATTCTCGAATATGAACGGTTCCCGAACCGGAGGGTTCAGACCCGGTTCAACCGGCACGGGACACTCTGGATCCATCGGATGAGGACACGCCTCCCCGAGACATATCCCACGCCCCGCCGGGGCCCTTCGGAAAGGATCACACTCATGACCCGCCTTCAGACCACTGCCGCTCTCGTCTTCGCCGCCCTCAGCCTCGGGGCCGGGATCGCCTCCGCCTCCGCACAGACGCGCTTCGCGGACGATCACCCCCGCCGCGCCGAGGTCCTCGCCCAGGCCCGGGTGGAAAACCACCGCATCACCGACGCCCGCCGGGAGGGCGAGATCACCGGTGCCCAGGCCCACCGGCTGCGCGAGCGGAACCGCGAGATCGTCCGGCGCGAGCAGCGACTGGCCGCGCGCCAGGGCGGGACCCTCACCCGCGGTGAGCAGGTCCGTCTGAACCGCGCAGAAAGCCGCCTCGCCGCGCACACCCCGGGCTGATCGGGGCCTCTGACGCGCCCCACGGACGTCCGGCGACGGAGCCCCGCTCCGTCGCCGGTTGGGCGTCCCGGTGACCCGCCACCGTCACCGATCTAGACTAGAAGTCCTCTTGCGGCGCTTCGACCGCCCCCTGATTCGCGTGATCCCATGACGGCTGTGTCTCCCCACCTGATCCTGTCGGCACCGCCCCCCTATCCGGATGACCCGTACCTGCGGCCTGAACTGCTGCATGAGATCTTTGCCGAGACCGCCGGCCGGTTCCCCGAACGCACGGCGGTCCGCCTCGCCGAAGCCGATCCCACGGGCGTGCGCCGCACCTCCCTGCCCTATGCCGAATTGCGCCAGCGGGCCTCCCAGTTTGCGCGACACCTCCGGCTGAGGGGCGTGGTCCGGGGGGATCGGGTGGTCATCTGCCTGCCCCGCAGCCTCGACCAGTACATGGCCATCCTGGGCGTGCTGGAAGCCGGGGCGGCCTATGTGCCGGTGGACTGGAGCTTTCCGCAGGACCGGGCCGACTACATCGCCGGGGAGTCCGCGGCCCGCGTGGTGGTGACCAACCGCGACCGCTCCGAGGCCTTCGCCGCCGCCGGGGCGGCGGTGGTGGATCTGGACCGCGACCTCGGAGACATCGCGGCGTGCGACACAGCCCCGCTCACCCGGGTCGACACCGGGGCGGATCCGGAGGATGCGGCCTATCTCATCTACACCTCGGGCAGCACCGGCAAGCCCAAGGGGGCCATCATCCGTCACCGCAACATCGCCTTCGAGACCCGGGCCAATGGCGCGATCCTGGGCGTCACCTGCGAGGATCGGGTCTATGCGGGCGCGTCCCTGGCCTTCGATGTTTCCGTGGAGGAGATGTGGTGCGCCTTCCTCGCCGGGGCCGAGCTCCTGGTGGGTTCGGAGGCCCTCTCCAAGGCCGGTCCCGATCTCGGTGCAACCCTGGCCCGGGAGGGGGTCACGGTCTGGGCCCCGGTGCCGTCCCTGCTGGCGGTGATGGACGACGACATTCCCTCTGTCCGCCTGATCAATGCCGGCGGCGAGGCCTGCCCCGCCGATCTCGTCCGACGCTGGGCCCGCCCCGGACGACGGATGCTGAATACCTACGGCCCCAGCGAAACCACGGGTTCCTCCACCTGGAAGGAGCTCACGCCCGGGGAACCCGTGACCATCGGCCGCCCGCTCCCCGGTTATTGGGCCGCGATCGTGGGCGAGGACCTCAGGCCCCTTCCACCTGGCACGGAAGGCGAACTGCTGATCGGGGGGCCGGGCGTCGGGGCCGGCTATCTGAACCGACCGGACCTGACCGCCGCCAAGTTCATCGAGACGTCCTTTCCGGGGCCCTCCGGGGCACCGGAGCTGGCCTATCGCTCCGGCGATCTGTGCCGGGTGACCCCGTCCGGGGACATCGACTATCTCGGCCGGATCGATACTCAGGTGAAGATTCGCGGCTATCGCGTTGAATTAGGAGAGATTGAAGCCCTTCTGATGGAAGATGAAGCCGTGGCGCAGGCCGTTGTAGCCCTGTTCCCCGATCCGGGCGGTGCCGACCTGCTCGCGGCCTTTCTGACCCCCGTTCGCGACACAGGCATCGATCTGGATCGCCTGAGGGAGCGGCTGCGGTTGCGGCTGCCCGGCTACATGCACCCTCACGCCTACGAGATCCGCGACGCCCTGCCCACCCTCGTGTCAGGCAAGGTCGACCGCAAGGCCCTGACCCGGCCCGAGCACGTGGACACCGCAGAGCGGCTGCTGGTGCCCCCCGGGACGCCCACCGAGGTCCTGCTGCACGATGCCTGGTGCCAGATCTTCGCCCCGGCCCCGGTGTCGGTCTGCGACGACTTCTTCGAGGACCTCGGCGGGCATTCTCTCCGCGCGGCGAAACTTGTGTCGCTGCTGCGACGGGATCCCGCCATGAAGATGATCTCCATCCAGGACATCTATGCCGCGCCCACCATCCGCAGTCTGGCCACCCGGATGGATGCGGCGCGTCTGGGGGGCGAGCGCGCGGCGAAGGTGGAGACCGCCTTCCGCCCGCACGATCCCCTGTCGCGGACCCTGTGCGTGATCGGTCAGACGCTTGCCCTTGTGCCGATCTATGCCTTTTCCGGCCTGCAGTGGCTGTTGCCCTACCTCGTCTACAACGTCCTGACGACGGACGACCCTGACAGCCGCCTGCCCGCCCTCGGCTATGCCCTGCTGACCTATCTGGTCATGCCGCCGGCGATGATCCTCCTGTCCATTCTCGTCAAGTGGATGGTGATCGGTCGCATCAAGTCCGGCGACTATCCCCTTTGGGGAACGTACTATTTTCGGTGGTGGTTCGTGCGGCGGTTTCTGGCGGTGATCCCGACCCAGTTCCTGTCCGGAACCCCGTTGATGCCGATCTACTACCGGGCGCTCGGTGCCCGCATCGGGGACAGGGTCCAGCTTCGCCTGTCGGACATCGACGCGCCTGACCTGGTGGAGATCGCCGATGATGCGATCATCAGCGAAGGGGCCAATCTGGCCACCTCCGGGGTGGAGCGGGGCGTGCTGCGCCTCGGTACCGTGCGGATCGGGGCCCGCGCCTTCGTCGGCACCATGGCCGTCGTGGGCCGGGACAGCGAGATCGCCGCGGATGGTGTGCTGGAGGATCTGTCATTGTTGCCGGCCGGCGAACATCAGGGCCCCGGCGAGATCTGGTCCGGCTCTCCCGCCCGCAAGATCGGCGATGCCTCCACCCGCCCCCAGCCCATGCCCCCCGGCCGGATCCGGAAGGCCCTGGTCTCGATGGGGCTGGTCGTGGCGGCGCTGGCCTTGCCCCTGGCGGCCGTCCTGCCCATCGGCCCGGGTCTGATCATGATCATCGAGCTGGACTGGGCCACCACAGGCTACGGCTACATCGCCATCACCCCCCTGCTGGCGGTCATCTATGTGCTCGCCATGTGCGCCCTGACCGTGATCGTGAAATGGGCCCTGATCGGTCGCGTGAAGCCCGGAACCTATTCCCTGTGGAGCGGCTTCTACGTCCGCCTGTGGTTTGTCCGCCAACTGGGGGAACTG
>DAINBM010000020.1:0-452 GCA_036732965.1 Caulobacteraceae bacterium
TTCCTGTTCGCGCCGACCTGGCAGACGGCCATGCTGTGCCTCGTCATTCCGCTGACCTTCGGAACCGCGTACCTGCCGGCTGCCATTGCCGTGGCGCAGAATGCCGCACCCCCGGCCCAGCGGGGCACCACCTCGGCCATCCTGCTGTTGATCCTCAACCTGATCGGGCTGGGCGGCGGGCCGGTCTATGTCGGCCTGGTGGCGGATCACTTCAAGCCGACCCTGGGGACGGGGGCGCTGCAGTACGGCCTGCTGGCCCTGGTACCGGTCTACGGGCTCACCCTGCTGGCCCTGATGGCCGGGGCGTGGTCCATCTCGAAGGACAGCCGGATGGCGGCGCAGTTGGCGGGGTAGGGTGGCCCTGCGTCCTTCGAGACGGGCCTGACGGCCCTCCTCAGGATGACGCGCGTTTGGGCTCTACTCGGACCGCAGCCTGGGCTCGATCACCAAAC
>DAINBM010000020.1:552-14061 GCA_036732965.1 Caulobacteraceae bacterium
CTGCGTCATGGTGAGGAGCCCCGGAACGGGGCGTCTCGAACCACGCACCACCGGCCCTGCGCCCTTCGAGACGGGCGTTCGGCCCTCCTCAGGATGACGCGCGTTTGTGCTCTACTCGGACCGCAGCCTGGGCTCGATCACCAAACCTGCGTCATGGTGAGGAGCCCCGGAACGGGGCGTCTCGAACCACGCACCACCGGCACTGCGTCCTTCGAGACGGGCCTTGCGGCCCTCCTCAGGATGACGCGCGTTTGTGCGGGATCCTTTGAGGGTGAGGGCTCGATCAAAAAAGGGTCGTCATGGTGAGGAGCCCCGGAACGGGGCGTCTCGAACCACGCACCGCGTCCACTCCGTCCTTCGAGACGGGCCTTGCGGCCCTCCTCAGGATGACGCGCGCTTGTGCGAGACCCTTTCAGGGTGAGGTCACCCGGAACGGTCATCCCAAGCCAGGTCGCCCCTCAACGCTCCAGGCGTGTGAGGGCCCGGCGGTAGCTGGCATAGCCGGGCTGGTCCACGGCGAGCTTGGCCATGCTGGTGGCCCACAGGTGGGCCTTCAGGTCCGGTGTCTCCAGGGTCAGGGCGCCGTCCGCGATCCGCGCCGCCAGCTCGGCATTCAGCTCCGCCAGGGTCCCGGTCCGGCCCAGCAGGGCCGTGAGCCGCGCAAGCTCCGCGGCGTCGGAGGCCGGGGCCAGCTGTGCTTCCCGGGCCGCCAGGTCGCAGGCATTGGCGGCGACCCGGGCCTGGAAGATCGTGTGGGCGGAGTGGTCGGTGGTCACCGTCTCCCGCAGGAACCGGGCGATGGCCGGGAGGATCTCCACGGCGCGGGGGTCATCCTGCATCGTCAGCCTCGTGGACCAGGGGGGCGATATAGTCGAGGAGGTCGATCTCCACCTCCGAGGCCCGGCGGGCGATCATGGCCCGCTCCACCGAACTGTCCGTGCCGGAGCGGTAGACCTCCGCCATGCCGGCGCACATCAGCCCCCACTGCAGGGCGCCGAAGACCTCCCAGAAGCGGACGCGGAACGGGTCGACGGGGGCCCCGCCGGCGGCCTCGTAGGCGGCGAACAGCTGGCGGCGCGCGCCGAAGCCGCCGACGGCCCGGTCGATCCCGCTGAACCGCCAGGAGGGGACACAGATCCAGCCGAGATCCTCCATCGGGTCACCTAGATGGGCCAGTTCCCAGTCCAGTACGCCCACCAGGCCGTCGGGGCCGATCATCAGGTTGCCGTGCCGGAAGTCCCCGTGCACCAGCGCCAGATGCGCCGGGTCCGGCGGCCGGTTGGCGGCCAGCCAGCGCAGGGCGAGGGCAAAGACCGGGTTCGGCCGGTTGATGGTGGCATAGGTCCGCTCCAGCTCCGCCAGCCGGACACTGCCGGGGGAGGCCCGCAGGGACTTCGGCAGCCGGGCCGGGTCGATGCGGTGGATCAGGGACAGGGCCTCGCCGCAGTCGCGGGCCAGCACCTCCCGGGCATGGGCGAATTCGGCGTCCCGCAGGATCTTGCGGGGAATGGTCTCCCCCTCCAGCCGGTCCATGATGAAGCCGGTGCCGCAGCCGTCCTCCGGCGTCAGCACATGGAACACGGGCGGGACCCGGGCCCCCATCTCGGCGGCGAGCTTCAACAGCACCGCCTCGGTCTCCAGACCGGCGGCCAGCTCGGACTGCCGGTCATTGGGCTTGCGCCGCAGGATCAGGGGGCGCAGCCCCTTCGGCGTATGAAACGAAAAGGCCCAGGTCTCCTGGCTGGCCCCGCCGGACAGGCGGCGCAGGCCGTGCAGTTCCCCGGCCCCATGAAAAAGGCGTCGCCCCAGGGCCGCCAGCGGCTCTGCGAGGGCGGGGTGGAGCGACGCCTCGGTCATGTCCGTCGGTCCTTCGGAACCTAGCGCGGCGCCATGCGGATGGCACCGTCGAGGCGGACGTCTTCACCGTTGAAGTAGCCGTTGGTGATCATGGTCAGGGCCAGCTGGGCATACTCCTCCGGGTTGCCGAGGCGGCGCGGGTGCGGCACCTGGGCGCCTAGGGCGTCCTTCACCGCGTCCGGCGCGGCGGCCAGCAGCGGGGTGTTGAAGATGCCCGGCAGGATGGTGTTGACGCGGATGTTCTCGTTGGACAGGTCCCGGGCGATGGGCAGGGTCATGCCGACCACGCCACCCTTGGAGGCCGAATAGGCCGCCTGACCGATCTGGCCGTCTTCCGCCGCCACCGAGGCGGTGTTGACGATGGCACCCCGGTCGCCGTCTTCCAGCGGGTCCAGGGTCAGCATGCCCGCCGCCGACTTGGCGATGCAGCGGAACGTGCCAACGAGGTTGATCTGGATGATCATGTTGAAGGCGTCCAGCGGGAAGGACTTGATTTCCCCCGTCTTCTTGTCGCGGCTGGCCGTCTTCACGGCGTTGCCGGTGCCGGCGCAGTTCACCAGGATGCGTTCCTGGCCGATGGCGGCGCGGGCCTTTTCGAAGCCGGCGTCCACGTCCGCGTCTGAGGTGACGTTGACCTTGCAGAAGACGCCGCCGATGTCCTTGGCGACGGCTTCGCCCTTGGTCTCGTTCATGTCGAAGATGGCGACCTTCACGCCCTGGGCGGCCAGCGCGCGGGCGGTGGCTTCACCGAGGCCGGAGGCCCCGCCGGTGACGACGGCGGAGATGTGCGGTCCGAGTTTCATGGAGAGTGTCCTTATACTGATGAAAATGGAGGAGGAGACGCTTAGAGCGCTTCCACGATGGTCACGTTGGTCAGGCCGCCGCCTTCGCACATGGTCTGCAGGCCATAGCGCTTGCCGCGGGCCTTCAGGGCGTGGACGAGGGTGGTCATCAGCTTGGCGCCGGAGCCGCCGAGCGGGTGGCCCAGCGCAATGGCCCCGCCATTGACGTTCAGCTTGGCCGGGTCGGCGCCCACATGCTGCAGCCAGGCCAGCGGCACCGGGGCGAAGGCCTCGTTCACCTCATAGAGGTCGATGTCGTCGATCTTGATGCCCGAGCGCTTCAGGGCCTTTTCCGTGCCGAACAGGGGCTCTTCCAGCATGACCACCGGGTCGCCGCCGGTGACGGTCATGTGGCGGATGGCGGCGATGGGCTCGACGCCCAGCGCCTTCAGGCCCCGCTCGTTGACGATCATCACGCCCGCGGCGCCGTCGCAGATCTGGCTGGAGGTGGCGGCGGTGATGACGCCGGTCTCCTGCAGCAGCTTCACATTGGCCATGCCCTCGCGGGTCACGTCGAAGCGGATGCCCTCGTCGATCCTGTGGATCTCCTTGGAGCCGTCGGGCAGGGTGATCTCGATGCCGGTGATCTCGGCGTCGAAGGCCCCCGACTTCGTCGCGGCAATGGCCTTCTGGTGGCTCTCATAGCCGAACTGGTCCAGCTGCTCGCGGGTCATGCCGTACTTCTTGGCGATCATCTCCGCGCCCATGAACTGGCTGAACTGGATGCCGGGATAGCGGTCCTGCTGGCGGGGGCTCATGGGATGGCCCTGGCCGGCCTTGAGGGCCAGGATGGTGGGGCTGCCCATGGGCACGCGGCTCATGCTCTCCACGCCTGCGGCGATGACCACGTCCATCTGGCCGGACATGACGGTGGCGGCGGCGAAGTGGATGGCCTGCTGCGACGAGCCGCACTGGCGGTCGACGGAGGTGGCGGGCACGCTTTCCGGCAGCTTGGAGGCCAGCACGGCGCCGCGGGCGATGTTGGTGGACTGCTCGCCCCCCTGGCCCACGCAACCCATGATCACGTCCTCGATCAGGGCGGGGTCGGCACCGGTGCGGTCGACGAGGCTGTTCAGGATCTCGCCGGCGAGGTCGGCGGGGTGCCAGCCGCTGGCGCGGCCGCCCTTGCGGCCTCCGGCGGTGCGGGTGGCGGCGACGATGTAGGCTTCATGCATGGGAGGGTCTCCTCGGGTTTGGCGGCAGCTAACCGGCCTTACGTTCGGTCAGGCAAGGGGGGGAACGAAAAGGGGCGTTCAGGGGCCCCAGAAGGAAAGGGTGTCGAGATCCAGCGCCTGTTCGCAGGCCCCGCGGGTCATCTTCAGGAACAGGGCGTCCCCGCGCTCGGTGCGTTCCACCGACAGGGCGGAGAAGACCCCCATCAGCACCCCGTGGGTGGCGAAGCGGCGATAGTCGGTCCAGCAGGTCTCCCGGTCATAGCCCGTGACGCCCCGGCGGACCAGTTCCGAATGATAGAAGCCCACCAGCTCCCGCTCGTGGTCCCGGCGCAGCTGCGGATCGATCCCGGCGGACAGGAAATAGGCCACGTCCGTGGCACCGGCCCCCACCGTGACCGTCTGCCAGTCGAGGGTGGCCATGGGGTGACGGCCGCCCTGAACGTCGAACATGACGTTGTCGAGACGGAAGTCGGCATGTTGCACCGTCAGGGGCGGCGGCTGGGTCGTGGTGCGCTGGGCGGTCAGGGTGGCGGGCAGGCGCCGGACCAGGTCCATGAACTCCGGCTCAAGGGCCCCGTCATAGCGCTCGGCGAACAGGCCGATGATGGCTGGAAGCTGGTCCGTCACCATGCCGGACAGCCGCTGCGGCCGGACCGCCAGCCAGTCGATCTCCAGCAGGGACGGATCCCCCCAGCGCGGGGCGTGCAGGGCGGCGGCCTCGGCCATGGCCACCCGGGCATCCTCGAGGGAGCAGCCGGTCAGCTGGTCCCCCTGGCGGGCGGGGCCCAGATCCTCGAAGATCAGGGTGAAGTCGTCCGTAGCCGGATCGATCTCCGCCACCAGGGCCCGGGGGGTGTGGATGCCCACGGTCTTCGCCAGTTCCCGGTAGAACGAGACCTCGCGGATGTAGAGCATGTGATCGGTGCCGGACTTGCGGCTGGCCGGGTCCTTGGCCGGGAACTTGCCCACCACGCTGGCCGGCCCTGCTGCGGCATCGCCCTCATAGGTGAGGGAAAAGCGGAAGCTGTCCCCGACCAGACCATTGCCCACGCCCTTGGCGGACACGTCGGCCACGCGACCGCCGTCCGCCAGCAGGCCGGCGCGGCGCAGGGCCTCCGACATCCAGTCGGCATCGATGGTCGCCGGATCGGGCGCAAGCAGGCGTCTGTCCATTCGTCCTCCCGTGCCCGAGACCCGCGCCGTCCCGTCTGGATGCGGGACTTGCAGCGCGGGGGCGGGGTCGTGCCGCCGGAGCGGCGTCAGTGCATCTCGAACCGGATCGGCACGGTCTTGGGGCCGCACACGAAGTTGGAGACCAAGTTCCTAGGTTCGCCGTCCAGGACGACACTGTCCAGTCTCGGCAGCAGTTCTTCCCACAGGATCCGCATCTCCATCCGGGCGAGATGCTGGCCGAGGCACACATGCGCCCCGTAGCCGAAGGCGACGTGCTTGTTCTGCTGGCGTTCCACGTCGAAGCGGTAGGGGTCGACGAAGGCCGCCTCGTCCCGATTGCCGGAGGGGTAGCAGAGCATCATCCAGTCGCCCTTGGCGATCTTCTGGCCTGCCAGTTCGGTGTCCTGGGTGGCGCTGCGCATGAAGTGCTTCACCGGCGTGACCCAGCGGATGCTCTCCTCCACCAGGCCCGGGATCAGGGCGGGATTGGCCTTGACCTTGGCGAACTGGTCGGGATTGCGGGCGAGTTCCCAGAGGGCACCGGCAGTGGTGGACGAGGTGGTGTCATGCCCGGCGGTGGCCACGATGATATAGTAGCCGATGGCCTCCAGATGCCCCAGCGGCTGGCCGTTGATCTGGCCATTGGCGATGACGCTGGCGATGTCGTTTCGCGGGCTCTTCCGCCGGTCCTCGGTGATGGCATTGAAATACATCATGAAGTCCATGACCACGGACTGCAGGCTGGCCACGGCGGCCTCCGCGTCGCCCACCTCCTTGCCCTCCCGGTTCAGGTCGGGATCCTGGGAGCCGAACAGTTCCTGGGTCAGCTTCAGCATCCGCCCCTCGTCGGACTCCGGAACCCCCAGCACCTCCATCACCACGTGCAGGGGATAGAGGAAGGCCACGTCCCGGGCGAAGTCGCAGGCCGTTCCGCGGGCCGCCATGCCGTCCACGAAGCCCCGGGCGATCTCGCGGATCCGCGGCTCCAGGGTGCGCAGGTTCTGGGGCATGAACCAGGGTTGGGTCAGACGGCGATAGGCAAAGTGGTCGGGATTGTCCATCTGCACCAGGGAGCGGATCAGGTGCGGACTGCCGCCGGTCATCTTCTTCACCTGCTCGCCGCCCTCGATGGTGGTGAAGGTGGTGAAGGTGTCGCCGTTGTGGAACAGGTCGTTGTTGCGCTCCACCTCCAGGATGTCCGCATGTCGGGTCACCGCCCAGAAGGGATCGCAGCCCTCCGGCTGGGCGACACCCAGGGGGATCTCCCGGCGCAGGAACTGGAAGGCCTTGTCCAGCCGGGCCCCGTCCGCATAGGCCCTGGGGTCGACGATGTCGTGGGCGACGTCAGCGGGAATGTTGGGCGAGATCATGGGCCGTCTCCATCCGGGTCGGTTTTCCGGAACGCTATCAGATGATTGCTATACGTCCAACAAATAAGTAGCCTCCCGTCATGAGCGCTTCCAACGCCGATCTGTCCGTGGTTCCCCGCCCCCGCCGCACCCAGGCGCAGCGTCGTGACGTGTCCGAGCGGTTGCTGGTGGAGGCGACCCTGGCGGTGGTCGCAGAACGGGGGGTGAGCGCGGCCACCTTCGACGCCATCGGCCAGGCGGCTGGCTACAGCCGGGGGCTCGCCACCCAGCGGTTCGGCTCCAAGCAGGGGCTGATCGACGCGGTGATCGCCTATCTGCACGCCCGGCGCGACGAACTGATGGACGCCGCCCATGTGGCCGAGATGCCGCCCCTGGAGGCCGTTCTCTACTATGCCGACAGCCACTTCCGGCTGCTCGACCATGACGTGAGCGGCCGGGCCTATTTCATGCTGATGGCCGGGGCGGTGGCCGATGCCTCGGCCCTGCAGGCTGCCTTTGCCGCCAGCCACGACCGGGTCCGGGCCTGGCTGGCGGAGCGGGTGCGGGCCGGGCAGCAGATGGGGCAGGTCCGCGCCGGTCTGGACCCGGACGGGGTGGCGCTGATGATCGGCTCGCTGCTTCTGGGCGTGTCGGTCCAGTGGCTGGCAGACCCGGCCACGCCCCTGGGCCTGATCTGCCGCACCAGCCTCGCCCTTCTGCGGGACAGCCTGACCGTCCAGCCCGATCCGGAGCCGCAATCATGACCGAAATCCCCTACAAGGCGTGGCAGTGCCGCACCTGTGGCTACATCTATGACGAGGAGGCCGGCGATCCCGGCGAGGGCCTCGCCCCGGGCACCCGCTGGGCGGACGTGCCGGCGGACTGGATCTGTCCCCTCTGCGGCACGCCCAAGAGCGACTTCGACATGATCGAGCTGTGAGCTGAGGGGCCGGCGCTGCCGCATCGTCTCTGTGGCAGGTTCCGCAGGAGAGACGCCATCATGTCTGCCACCGCCGCCGCCGCCGTCCTTGTTCCTGACGATCTGGACGCCGCATCCCGCTCCACACGCCGGTCGCCCCGCCAGCGGGTGCTCTATGCGGGGATCCTGGCCGACCCGGCCACCCGGCGCAGCTGGCGGGTGACCATCCGCGAGCTCTCGAGCCTTGGGGGACAGCTGTTCCTCGATCCGCACCTGCGGGTGACCGACCATCCGATGCTGATCATTCCTCGCCACGGGGTGGCGCTCGCCACCCGGCGGGTGTGGCAGCGGGGTGGACGGGCGGGGTTCGCCTTCCAGCGGTCGGTGAGCCTCGTCCGCCCCGTGGCGGCGGAGCATCACTGGCTTCGGCAACTGTGGCTCGAGGCGGAGGAGGGGCCGAGTTGAGGGGCTGCGTCCTTCGAGACGCCCCGTGCCGGGGCTCCTCAGGATGACGAAGGTTTTTGGGCTTCAACACCGAGCGTCATCCTGAGGAGGGCCGGAGGCCCGTCTCGAAGGACGCAGGACCGGTTGTGCGGGGTTCGAGACGCGCTTTCAGGGCTCCTCACCATGACGAAGGTTTGGTGATCGAGCCCAGGCTGCGGTCCGAGCAGAGCCCAAACTTGCGTCATCCTGAGGAGGGCCGAAGGCCCGTCTCGAAGGACGCTGCGCCGGTGGTGCGGGGTTCGAGACGCGCTTTCAGGGCTCCTCACCATGACGAAGGTTTGGGGATCGAGCCCAGGCTGCGGTCCGAGTAGAGCCGAAACTTGCGTCATCCTGAGGAGGGCCGGAGGCCCGTCTCGAAGGACGCTAGTGCGCCTCGTCCCAGTTGGCGGCGGCGCGGGCTTCCACCACCAGGGGCACGGACAGGGCGTAGGCGGGTTCCGCCGCCCGCTCCATGACCGTCGCCACCAGCCGGCACACGGCTTCGGCGTCTTCGGCCCGGGCCTCGAACACCAGTTCGTCATGCACCTGCAGCAGCATCCGCGCCCTCAGCCCGGAGGCCGCCAGGGCCGCAGGCATGCGGGCCATGGCCCGGCGGATGATGTCGGCGGCGCTGCCCTGGATGGGGGCATTGATCGCCGCCCGCTCGGCGAACTGGCGCATGCCGGCGGCCTTGGACTCGATGTCGGGGATGTGCACCTTGCGGCCGAACAGGGTGGTGACGAAGCCGTTGGCCTTCACCTCCGCCCGGGTCTTGTCCATGTAGTCGCGGATCCCGGGGAAGCGCTCGAAATAGGTGCGGATATAGTCCGCTGCCTCCCCCTGCGGAATGCCGAGCTGGTTGGCGAGGCCGAAGGCCGAGATGCCGTAGATGATGCCGAAATTGATGGCCTTGGCCCGGCGGCGCACGTCCGACGGCATGCCGGCCACCGGCACCCCGAACATCTCCGAGGCGGTCATGGCATGGATGTCGAGACCCTCGTGGAAGGCGGCCTTCAGCTGCGGGATGTCCCCGATATGGGCCAGGAGCCGCAGCTCGATCTGGCTGTAGTCGGCGCTGATCAGCACGTGGCCCGCCTCGGCGATGAAGGCCTTGCGGATCTTGCGACCCTCTTCGGTCCGGATGGGGATGTTCTGCAGGTTGGGATCGGAGGATGACAGCCGCCCGGTGGAGGTGGCGGCGAGCGAGAACGAGGTGTGCACCCGCCCGGTATCCGGGGCGATGGCCGCCATCAGGGCGTCGGTGTAGGTGCCCTTCAGCTTGGCCAGCTGACGCCAGTCCAGCAGGGTGCGGGGCAGGGCATGGCCCTGGGCGGCCAGGTCCTCCAGCACGCTGACATCGGTGGCGAAGGCCCCGGTGGCGGTCTTCTTGGCCCCGGGCAGGTTCAGCTCGCCGAACAGGATGTCGCCCAGCTGCTTGGGACTGGCCAGGTTGAAGGGCCGCCCGGCCTCCTTGTGGGCCTGGATCTCCAGCTCCGCCATGCGCATGGCGAAGTCCTGGGACAGGCGGCGCAGATGGTCCGGATCGACCTTCACACCGGCGCATTCCATGGCCGCCAGCACCGGCGGCATGGGTCGCTCCAGCGTCTCGTAGACGGTGACGAGGCCCGCCTCCACCAGCCGGGGCTTCAGCAGCTGGTGCAGGCGCAGGGTCACGTCCGCGTCCTCGGCCGCATAGGCGGTGGCCTCGGGCAGGGCCACCTCGGCAAAGCTGATCTGGGCCTTGCCGGTGCCGGTGACCTCCTTGAAGGGGATGGGGACGTGGCCCAGGTGCAGCTGCGACAGCTCGTCCATGCCGTGGCCATGCAGCCCGCCCTCCAGCACGTAGGAGATCAGCATGGTGTCGTCGATGGGCGCCACCTGCGCCCCGTGGCGGCTGAGCACGGCAATGTCGTACTTGGCGTTCTGGCCGATCTTCAGCACCGCCGGGCTTTCCAGCATCGGCTTCAGCCGGGCCATGGCCTCGGCCAGGGGCAGTTGCCGGATCGGCTCGCCTCCCATCAGGTCCAGCCCCGCCTTGGGCCGGTGGCCCAGCGGGATGTAGCAGGCCTCCCCCGGGGACAGGGCGAGGCTGATCCCCACCAGCCGCGACTGGGCCGAGGACAGGCTGTCGGTCTCGGTGTCGAAGGCCACGACGCCCCGGTCGAAGGCCCGGGCGATCCAGCGGTCCAGGGTCTCGAGATCCTGGATGCAGGCATAGGCGCTGCGGTCGATGGGGGCATGGACGCCCGGGGCGGCCGTGGTGCTGCCGGCCCCGGCGCGGGACGGGCGCATTACCGGTGCGCTCATCGGTGCCGGTGCGGTGCCCCCCCGGGGGGACTGGCCCGATCCGCCCTGGCCGTTGGCGACCCGGGAGGCCAGGGTGCGGAACTCCATCTCCGCCAGGAAGGCCTGCAGGGTGGCCGGGTCCGGCGGCTGGACGGCGAAGGTCTCGAGCGACACCGGCGCGGGGGCGTGCTGGTCAAGCCGGACCAGCTCCCGGGACATGCGGATCTGGTCGGCGAATTCCAGCAGGGTCTCGCGGCGCTTGGGCTGCTTGATCTCCCCCGCCCGGGCCAGCAGGGTCTCCAGGTCGCCATATTCCCCCAGCAGCTGGGCGGCGGTCTTGATGCCGATGCCCGGGGCGCCGGGGACATTGTCCACGCTGTCGCCGGCCAGGGCCTGGATCTCCACCACCTTCTCGGGGCCCAGGCCGAACTTCTCGATCACCTGCTCCCGGCCGATGCGGGCCTGCTTCACCGGGTCCATCAGGCTGATGCGGTCATCCACCAACTGCATCAGGTCCTTGTCGGAGGAGACGATGATCACCTCGCCCCCCGCCTCCGCCGCCTGGCGGGCATAGGTGGCGATCAGGTCGTCGGCCTCGAAGCCGTCAAGGTCGATGGCGGGAACGCCGAAGGCCCGGGTGGCGTCCCGGACCAGGGGAAACTGGGGGATCAGGTCCGGGGGCGGCGGCGGCCGGTGGGCCTTGTACTGGTCGTAGATGCCCGAGCGGAACGAGCCGCCGGGCGCGTCGAAGATCACCGCCAGATGCGTCGGCGCATCGTCCGCATGGGCTGCCTGCATGTCGCAGATCAGTTTCCACAGCATGTTGCAGAACCCGGCCACGGCACCCACCGGCAGGCCGTCGGACTTGCGCGTGAGGGGCGGCAGGGCGTGGAAGGCGCGGAAGATGTAGCCCGATCCGTCCACCAGATAGAGGCGCATGGGGGGGCTTTGGGGGGAGTCGCTGCTCATGCCGCCAGCATAGGGGCGGGGCCGGGCGGCGTCATCCCCTCAACCGGTGTTGAGGGCATCCAGCCACAGGCGCTTCAGGGATTTCAGGCGCGGCGTGTCGGGCTGTTCCAGCGACTCCCGGGACTCGAAGGTCACGCCGATCAACGGATAGTCGTGCCACACCACCCGGCAGGCAAAGGCCTCCCCGTGCTTCAGATCGATCAGGTCGAAATGGTCGGGCACGGCGGTGTTCGGGGGCAGGCTGATCCGCGCCCCCGTCTCGGACATGTTGCGCAGCACGCAGTCCATGCTGAGCAGGCCGTTGGTGTGGACCAGCTTGCCTCCCAGCAATGTCCGGTGGCGCGGGGCCCCGCGGCGCTCGCCGCTCGTGGGGCTCGCCGGGGCAAGGCTCAGTCTGAACCGCTCGAGGTCATCCATGGGCACGGGTGTTCCGATCCAACCGGACGATCCTGGCACGGCTTGGTTAATTACCGGTGCATCCCGTCACCCTCTGCCGGCCGGTGGGTGAGGGCCAGCCATCCCGCCGCCAGGACGCTCAGGGCGATCCAGCCGATGGACAGGGTCAGCACCCGGGCGGGCTGGCCGCTGACCAGGGCCGCCACGAACGGGCCCCCCGCGCCCCCCAGCACCTGGGCACCGCTGCCCATCACCGCGGCCCGGCCCAGCGGGTCCGCGGCCATGGCCATGGGCACGAAGAACGGGGTGATCACCATGCCGGCAAAGCCGGTCACGGCGGTGCAGGCGATGAAGCCGGCCGCGGGCACCCCCGCCAGGAAGGCCAGATAGACGCTTACCACCCCGGCCCCGACCGCGCCGAAGATCACCGGATAGCGGACCCGGCCCGCCAGGGTGGTGGAGACCAGCAGACCGCCGCCGATCTGTCCGGCCAGGTTTGCCTGCACGGCCAGGGGGACGACCCCGGGGCCCAGCCGCGCCGCCTGGGCGATGGGGTCCAGATAGACGAACACCGCCGACCCGGCGGCGGCGTAGGCGAACATGGCGACCAGCGCGACCCAGCCCCGCCGTGGGGGCAGGCCGGTGGCCGGTTCCGTGGCATCGACGGCCCGTTCCAGCCGGTCCGGGGCCACGAGGCTGGCAAGCGCCGCCAGCCCGGCCGTGGCCGCCACGACGATGAACAGGCCCGACGCCCCCCACCGGGGTGCCACCAGGGCGCCTGCCACGGCGGTCACAGCCCAGGCGGACACCACCTGTCCGGTGAGGAAGATGGCGGCCAGGCGCTCGGGCAGCGGCTGCCGGGCGATGAAGGCCACGGCGATCCACAGCAGGATCCCCTCCGCCACCCCGGCCCCGCCGCGCAGGGCAATCAGGCCCAGATGCGCGCCACCGGCAGAGCTCAGGTCGAGGGCGAGGGCCGAGAGGCCCGCGACGAGGCCGATGCGGCGCAGTCGTTCCGCCGGCAGGATCGCCCCGGCCAGGCCACAGGCGAGGCCCATCCCCAGCAGTTCGGCCGTGGCCGCCAGACCGATCTCTCCCGCGCTGAGCCGATCGGCGTGGAACAGAAGGCCGAGCAGGATGGGAGACAGGGAGGTGATCAACAGGCCCGCCGAACCGATGCCGAGCGAGGCCACCACCTGGGTGCGGGAGGGGGCGGCGGCGGTGGGCGTGGGGCGGGCCATGCAGCAGGTCTCCGCGGACGGCCGGCCATCGGGTGTGTCCGGTGCGGTCGGACCCGGCCCCGCGCGACCATCCGGCGACGATGCCGGGGCTCAAGTCAAGGGGCGCGTCGCACCAGCAGGGCCTCTGCCACCATCAGGTTCGGGATCCAGCAGAGGAAGCTGATGGCCCGGTAGGTGGCCTCGTAACCGAAGGGAGACACGAAGGCGAAGGGCAGGTAGAGGCGCAGGGTCACCGCGGCGAAGGTCAGGGCAAAGCTGCGGATCATCCACCGGCGGTGCTCGGCGATGCGTCCCCCCCGGGCGCAGACATAGGCCTGCCCCGTCGTCACCAGCCAGAGCAGCGCCAGGAGGCCGAAGCCGATCGTGGACGGCAGCCCCGTCTTCGCCCCGCCCGCGAGGACGGCACCGGAGACTCCCCCCACCGCGCAGGCCAGCACATAGAGCCGCCCGGTCCAGCGATGCAGGGCCGGGCGCCGGGACCGCAAGCCCGGCAGGAACTGGAACGGCCCGACCAGCAGGGCGAGGGACGCGGCCCCCGCATGGATGGTGAGGGCCCCGACGCGGGTGAAGGCATTGTCGAGGATCGGCGGGGCACCGCCCGGGGCACCGGGAACCAGATAGCGCCAGGCGGTCGCCGCAATGGCCACGGAGCTCCACAGCACCAGCTGCAGCGGCCAGCCCGGTCCTTTTGCCGGGGTCGGGGGGGCGGTCAGGCGTGACGAGGACATGGCGGGGCTCCGGTCATGCGGCCTCCCTTGTCTAGATGTCGAAGCTATGAAGGTTGTTCACCCGGGGTTGGGTTGAGAGAATGGGGTTACG
>DAINBM010000021.1:0-13892 GCA_036732965.1 Caulobacteraceae bacterium
TCACAGTGTCACCAGAGCAATAACGATATAAAGATATCTTTATATCTGCATCACGCCCTGCGTCCTTCGAGACGCGCGTTCCGCGCTCCTCAGGATGACGACGGGGGTACATCGCGCCCACGTCCGAATCCAAGTGCCGCAAAAACGCCCGTCATCCTGAGGAGGGCCGAAACGGCCCGTCTCGAAGGACGCACCTCCCGCATCAGGCCGAGCGGAGCGCCTTCTTCACCTTGGCCACGGCGCGCATGCGCTTCAGGCGGGAGAGGTGGTCGATGAACAGCACCCCTTCGAGATGGTCCATCTCGTGCTGGATGCAGACGGCGTAGAGCCCCTCGGCCCATTCCTCCACAGTCTCCCCCTGGTAGTTCATGTAACGGATGCGCACCTTCGCCGATCGCTCCACCGCGTCATAGATGTCGGGGACGGAGAGGCAGCCCTCCTCATAGGCGAACCGCTCCTCCGACGCCTCGAGGATTTCGGGATTGACGAAGTACTGCGGGGCGGGGTCCTCCCCCTCCCGGGCCAGATCCATGACGATCACCCGCTGGGCCACGCCGACCTGGATGGCGGCCAGACCGATGCCGGGGGCGTCGTACATGGTCTCCAGCATGTCATCCATGAGGGCCCGCAGGGCGTCGTCCACCTGCTCCACGGGGACGGACTTCTGCTTCAGCACCGACTGGTGGTCGGCGACGGTGAGGATCTCGCGAATGGCCATGGCAGCGAGGTAGGATCAAGGCCGGGAAAGGTCAAGGATATCGGGGGTCTTGCGTGGTTCGAGACGCCCCGTGCCGGGGCTCCTCACCATGACGAAGGGTGTGGGTCGAGCCCACTTCAGGCTCCGAGTGCCGCACAAACACCCGTCATCCTGAGGAGGGCCGGAACGGCCCGTCCCGAAGGACGCAGGGCCCCCTCACTCCGGCGGGGCCAGCTTGGACAGCGGGCGCAGGGCCCCGTCCAGGGGCTCCAGCGTGGGCAGGGACTTGCCCTCGTGATCCACGGACAGGGCCTCGAACCGCTTGGCCTGGGTCAGGACACTGCTTTCCAGGGAGCCGACGAAGTCGTTGTACTTGGCCACGGCCCGGCGCAGGCCGTCGCCCATCCCCTGCACATGCCCGCCCATCACCGACAGGCGCTTGTAGAGCTCGCGGCCCAGCTCTGCGATCTGGTCGGCATTGCGGCTCTGGTCCTCCACCCGCCAGCCATAGGCCACGGCCTTGCACAGGGCGAACAGGGTGGTGGGGGTGACCAGGATCACCCGCTTGTCCATGGCCTCGGCCATCAGCTCCGGCGAACGGTCGAGGGCCGCGGCGAGAAAGCCGTCGCCGGGCACGAACATGGCCACGAAGTCCGGCGACCCCTCCCCCTTGAACTGGTCCCAGTAGGTCTTGGCGGACAGGCCCTGCATGTGCTGGCGCACACTGGCGGCGTGGCGGACCATGCAGGCCTCCCGCGCCGCGTCGTCCACCGCCTCCTGCGCCTCGAGAAAGGCATTGAGCGAGCACTTGGCATCGATCACGAAGACGCCGCCACCGGGCAGGCGCACCTTCACGTCCGGCCGGCGCCGACCCTCCTCGGAGTCCACGCTGAACTGTTCCTCGAAGTCGAACCGCGCGGACAGGCCCGCGGTCTCCAGCACGTTGCGCAGGGTCTGCTCCCCCCAGCGGCCCTGGACGCCCGCTCCCCGGCGCAGGGCCTGAGACAGCTTGCGCGCCTCGGCCTGGGTCTCGGTGGAGGCCTGCATCAGGGCGGTGATCTGGGCGCGCAGCCCGCCCGCATCCTCCGCCCGGCTCTTCTCGATCAGCTGGACCTGTTCCTCGAACTTCTTCAGCGTATCCGCCACGGGCTTCAGCTGTTTCTCCAGCTCCGACTGGGCCAGCTGGGCCCGGGCGGTGGCCTGCTCGTCCGCCCGCTTGATCAGTTCGTCCTGGGCCTTGGTCAGGGTCTCCGCCGACAGGGCGCGGAAGGCCTGGCCCATGGTCGCGCTCACATCCTCGAAGCTGCGGGCCCGGGCCTCCGCCTCGGCGATCCGCAGACCGGAGCGGGCCAGCTCCTGCGCCAGTCCGTCGGCACGGGCGCGCTCCCGCCGGGCTTCGCCGAAGAGGAACCAGGCCGCTCCACCGAGGGCGACGGCTGCGAGGCCCAGCAACAGGGCAATGACCGAGGAGATGTTCATGCCTTGTTCCATAGCCCGCCCGGGGAGCGGAGGGAAGGGGGGCGCGTCCTTCCGGACGGGCCGTTCCGACCCGAGTATGCCGTGTGGGGAAGAGACGGGAGCGGTCCGCGGACCGGGCCCCCCAGAAGGAACCGCGCCCGCCGCCGTCCGGTCCGTGGTGGTTCGAATGAACGAACCTGGAACCGACAGCAACGGGCGCGAGGGACTTTGGACCTCCATCCAAGGCAGCCACCCTGCGCCTGTCTTGCTGGAAACGCCAATCAACAGGCTGTGAAGCGGGGTCGTCCGCCGTGCCGCATGGCACGGATGAAATCGTCCCTGTACGGAATCCGGCCCCGGACGATGGGCCCGGGAAGTTTTGCCGCTCGAAAAATTGTACGCCTCGCCCCGACGTGCTAGGCGCAGCGCATTCCCTGACCCCGCTCCAGACCGCCGGACCCCGCCGCCGATGACAGCTCCCGCCTTTCCGCCCGCCCCCGATCTCGTCGCCCCCCGGCGCGCCCTGTTGTCCGTGTCGGACAAGACCGGGCTGATCGAGGCGGCCCGGGCCCTCGTGGCGGCCGGGGTGGAGCTGGTCTCCACCGGTGGCACCAAGGCGGCCATCGCCGCCGCGGGCCTGCCGGTGAAGGACGTCTCCGAGATCACCGGCTTTCCCGAGATGATGGACGGCCGGGTGAAGACCCTGCATCCGGTGGTGCACGGGGGCCTTCTCGGCGTGCGCAACGCCGACAGCCATGCCGCCGCCATGGCCGAGCACGGCATCGGCCCGATCGACATCCTCTACTGCAATCTCTACCCCTTCGAGGCCACGGTCGCCGCGGGCGCGGACTTCGCCACGGCGGTGGAGAACATCGACATCGGCGGCCCGGCCATGATCCGCTCGTCGGCCAAGAACCACGGCTTCGTCGCGGTCTGCGTCGATCCCGAGGGCATGGCCGAGGTGGTGGCCGCCATCACCGCGGAGGGGGGCACGCGGCTGGCCCTGCGCCAGCGCCTCGCGGCCCGGGCCTATGCCCGCACGGCGGCCTATGACGCGGCCATCTCCAGCTGGTTCGCGGGCCAGCTGTCGGACACCTATCCCGCCCGCAAGTCCATCGCCGGCAGCCTGGCCCAGACCATGCGCTACGGGGAGAACCCGCACCAGACCGCGGCCTTCTACCGCACCGCCGAGGTCCGCCCCGGCGTCGCCGGGGCCCGGCAGCTGCAGGGCAAGGCGCTCTCCTACAACAATATCGCCGATACCGACGCGGCCTATGAGCTGGTGGCGGAGTTCGCCGACCAGCCCGCCGTGGCCATCATCAAGCACGCCAATCCCTGCGGCGTGGCCGTGGGGGCGACCCTGGCCGAGGCCTATGCCCGGGCCCTGCAGTGCGATCCGGTCTCGGCCTTCGGCGGGGTCATTGCCGTGAGCCAGAGGCTGGACGTGGAGACCGCCCGCCAGATCACCGACCTCTTCACCGAGGTGGTCATCGCCCCGGACGCGGACGAGGACGCCATCGCCCTGTTCGCGGCGAAGAAGAACCTGCGCCTGCTCATCGCCGGTGCCCTGCCCGATCCCCTGGCCGGGGGGGAGGTGTTCCGCTCCGTCGCCGGGGGCTTCCTGGTCCAGTCCCGGGATACGGCCCGCATCCGTGCCGGCGACCTGAAGATCGTGACGAAGCGCCAGCCCACGCCGTCCGAGATCGCCGACATGCTGTTCGCCTTCACCGTGGCCAAGCACGTGAAGTCGAACGCCATCGTCTATGCCCGCAACGGCCAGACCGCCGGCATCGGCGCGGGCCAGATGAACCGCCGCGACTCGGCCCGCATCGCCGCCCTGCGCGCCGCCGAGGCGGCCGAGGCCGCGGGCCTGCCCCACTCCCTCGCCCAGGGATCCGCCTGCGCGTCGGAAGCCTTCTTCCCCTTCCCCGACGGCTTGTTGCAGGCGGTGGAGGCGGGGGCCACGGCGGTCATCCAGCCCGGCGGCTCGATCAAGGACGCCGACGTCATCGCCGCTGCGGACGAGGCCGGGATCACCATGGCCTTCACCGGCACCCGCGTCTTCCGCCACTAGGATCCGCGCATGAGCGACACCCCCCCGGACCTGAAGGTCACCCCGGCTTCCGGCCCCCGCGGCAAGACGGTCGGCATGGTCAGCCTGGGCTGTCCCAAGGCTCTGGTGGATTCCGAGCGGATCCTCACCCGGCTCCGGGGCGACGGCTACCAGACGGTGGGGGACTATGCCGAGGCCGATGCGGTGATCGTCAACACCTGCGCCTTCCTCGACAGTGCCCGGGAGGAGAGCCTCGAGGCCATTGCCGAGGCCCGGGCGTCCGGCCGTCCGGTGATCGTCACCGGCTGCATGGGAGGCGAGGAACAGCTGATCCGCGACCGCTTTCCGGACCTGGCCGCCATCACCGGGGCCCAGGCCTATGACGCGGTGGTCTCCGCCGTGCACCGGGCCGCGCCCCAGCCCTTTGCCGACCTGATCCCCACGCCTCCCGCGGGACTGAAGCTCACCCCCGCCCACTATGCCTATCTGAAGATCTCCGAGGGCTGCGACCATCGCTGCAGCTTCTGCATCATCCCGTCCCTGCGCGGCGATCTGGCCTCCCGCCCGGTGGCCGAGGTGCTGAGCGAGGCCGAGGCCCTGGTGAACCGGGGGGTGAAGGAGCTGCTGGTGGTCGCCCAGGACACCTCTGCCTATGGCCTCGATATCCGCTACCAGCCCGGCGAATGGCGGGGCCGGGACTGGCGCGCCAATCTCGAGGACCTGGCCCGGGGACTGGGGGAGCTCGGGGTCTGGACCCGGCTGCACTACATCTATCCCTATCCCCATGTGGACGCGGTGATCCCGCTGATGGCGGAGGGCAAGATCCTTCCCTATCTCGACATTCCCTTCCAGCATGCCAGCCCCTCCGTGCTGAAGGCCATGAAGCGTCCCGCCAATCAGGAGCGCACGCTGGAACGTCTGGCCGCCTGGCGGGCCATGGCTCCCAGGCTCGTCATCCGGTCCACCTTCGTGGTCGGCTTCCCCGGCGAGACCGAGGCCGACTTCCAGGTCCTCCTCGACTGGCTGGAGGAGGCCCAGCTCGATCGCGTGGGCTGCTTCGCCTACGAGGACGTGAAGGGCGCCGCCGCCAATCACCTGCCGGACCACGTGCCCGAGGACGTGAAGCAGGACCGCCGCGCCCGCTTCATGGCTGCCGCCGAGCGTATCAGCCGGGCCAGGCTGAAGAAGAAGCTCGGCCATGTGATCGACGTGCTGGTGGATGCGGTCCGCCCGGACGGCACGGCGCTGGCCCGCAGCGCGGCGGATGCCCCGGAAATCGACGGCTGCGTCTATGTCCGCGACGCTGCGCACCTGAAGGTGGGAGAGTTCGCCCGGGTCCGGGTGGAGCGCACCGATGCCTTCGACCTGCAGGCCGTCCCCGTCGAACCCGGTGGCCGTCCGGGGTTCCGCTCCACCGCCCGGCCGGGCGCGCGCATGCACCGGGTGATCGGGCGGTAGGGAGCGTCCCGCTCACACCACCGTCACGCCCTTGTCCGGATGGGCCCGGTAATGCGCCAGCCGCGCCGCCAGCCCGCCCACATGCAGCTCCAGCCGATGCCCGTCCGGATCGAGGACATAGACCGAGGCCCCTTCACTGGTGTTCTCCTTCCACAGGCGCGCTCCCTGCCGGATCCGCGCCGCCAGGGGGTCGAAATCCGCCGCTGCCACGTCGAAGGCATAGTGGGTCTCTCCCCCGGCCGGGAGGCTCCCGTCCCCGACCGCGAGACACAGCCACAGGCTTCCGGCCTCCAGATAGGCCCCCCGCGCCCAGACCGCCCGGAGCTCGAAGCCCAGCAGGTCGCGATAGAAGGCCACCGATCGCTCCAGGTCTGCGACGGCGAGGGTCAGGTGGTTCAGGCCGCGGATGCTCATGCACCCAGAAAACCCGCCGCCGGCCCGACTGGCAAGTCACTGCGTCACCCCATCCCGATGCAACGCAAGAGCGCCCCATGTCCGACCGCTTCATCCTGATTTCCGGCTGCTCCGGCGGCGGCAAGTCCACCCTGCTGGAGGCGCTCCGCCGCCGCGGCCATGCGGTCGTGGAGGAGCCCGGCCGCCGGATCATCGCCGCCGCCCGGGCCAGCGGCGAGGACGTGCTCCCGTGGTCGAACCCCGAAGCCTTCCTGCGCCGGGCGATCGAGACGGACCTGGCCGCCCGCGCCGCCGCCGCCGCCCTGCCGGGGCCGGTGTTCTTCGACCGGGGCCTGATCGACGCCGCCTCCGGCCTCGAGGCCCTCACCGGTATCCCCGTCCTTCGCCCCCTGGCCGAGGCCCACCCCAGTCACAGCCGGGTGATCTTCGCGCCCCCCTGGCCCGAGATCTACGGAACCGATCCCGATCGCCCCCACCGCCTCGACGCGGCGGTGGCCGAGCATGACCGTCTGGCGAGGGACTACGGCGCGCTGGGCTATGAGCTCCTGGTGCTGCCGAAGGTCGGTGTGCAAGCGCGGGCGGCGTTTGTGGAGGGGGCGCTGTGACCCGACCTCCCGGTCGCTGCGACAAAAGAACATATTGCGAACAGAGAACAAACCATGCACAGTGTCCTCATGGCGCTCCGGGTCCTCATGACCCGTCGGGGTGGCGACATGACCCGCTGGGCGGGATGAGAATCGTGGCAGAAGGATCGCAGGTTCCATGACACAGGCGGCTTTGAAACTCGTGGCGAAGGTAGATACCGACAAGCAGAAGGCCCTCGAGGCGGCCCTGTCCCAGCTGGACCGGGCCTTCGGCAAGGGTGCGGTGATGAAGCTCGGCGCCAAGGGCAAGGTCGTGGAGATCGAGAGCGTGTCCACCGGCTCCCTCGGTCTCGACCTGGCCCTGGGCATCGGCGGCCTGCCCCGGGGGCGGGTGATCGAGATCTACGGCCCGGAAAGCTCCGGCAAGACCACGCTGGCCCTCCATGTGGTGGCCGAGGTGCAGAAGACCGGCGGCACGGCGGCCTTCGTCGACGCCGAACACGCCCTGGACCCCTCCTATGCCCAGAAGCTGGGGGTGAACCTCGACGACCTGCTGGTGTCCCAGCCGGACAATGGCGAACAGGCGCTGGAGATCACCGACACCCTGGTCCGCTCCAATGCCGTGGACATCATCGTGGTGGACTCCGTTGCCGCCCTGACCCCCCGGGCGGAAATCGAAGGCGACATGGGCGACAGCCTGCCGGGTCTGCAGGCCCGTCTGATGAGCCAGGCCCTGCGCAAGCTCACCGGCTCCATCTCCAAGTCCAAGTGCATCGTCATCTTCATCAACCAGATCCGGATGAAGATCGGCGTCATGTACGGCAACCCGGAAACCACCACCGGGGGCAATGCCCTGAAGTTCTATGCCTCCGTCCGCCTGGACATCCGTCGCACCGGTTCCATCAAGAACCGGGACGAGATCGTCGGCAACAACGTCAAGGTGAAGGTGGTCAAGAACAAGGTCGCCCCGCCGTTCCGGGAGGTGGAGTTCGACATCATGTACGGCGAGGGTATCTCCAAGCTGGGGGAGATCATCGATCTGGGGGTGAAGGCGGGTCTGGTGGAAAAGTCCGGCTCCTGGTTCTCCTACAACAGCCAGCGCATCGGCCAGGGCCGCGAGAACGTGCGGGAGTTCCTGAAGCAGAATCCGGACATCGCACGGGATATCGAAGCCGCGGTGCGCAAGAACGCGGTGAAGATCGCCGACAAACTGCTGGCGGACCCCGAGCCCGACGCCGAGGGCGAGGAAGAACCGGACTGATCGTCCCCGTCTGACATCGGGGTCGTGCCTCCAGGCGGGTCTGCGGGCCGGCCTCGGGGCGCGGCGTCGGCGGACGGCGGTCACGGGGCGGTGGCCCCCGGCGGGACAATGTGGATTTTGCCGGGTACCGGACGTGAAACCGTGGTTTGCAAAGCTGCGGATTTCTATATGACGGCGGCTTGATCCCCTGAAGCCATGCCTGGGAGCGGCCATGCCGAGCCTGAACGAAATCCGGTCCACCTTTCTCGACTACTTCGCCGGACGCGGTCACACCGCCGTGCCATCTGCGCCCCTCGTGCCGCAGAACGATCCGACACTTTTGTTCGTGAACGCCGGCATGGTGCCGTTCAAGAACATCTTCACCGGGGCCGAGACCCGGCCCTACAGCCGCGCGGCCAGCTCGCAGAAGTGCGTCCGGGCGGGTGGCAAGCACAACGACCTCGACAATGTGGGCTACACGGCCCGCCATCATACCTTCTTCGAGATGCTCGGGAATTTCTCCTTCGGCGACTATTTCAAGGAACAGGCGATCGACAACGCCTGGACCCTGGTCAACAAGGAGTTCGGTCTGCCCAAGGACAAGCTCCTCGTCACGGTCTATGCCGATGACGACGAGGCCTTCGGTCTGTGGAAGAAGATCGCCGGCTTCTCCGACGACCGGATCATCCGCATCGGTACCTCCGACAACTTCTGGTCCATGGGGGACACCGGCCCCTGCGGCCCCTGCTCCGAGATCTTCTATGACCACGGCGCCGACATTCCCGGCGGCCCCCCGGGCTCTCCGGACGAGGACGGGGACCGGTTCATCGAGATCTGGAATCTCGTCTTCATGCAGTACGAGCAGGTGGCACCCGGGGAACGGATCAACCTGCCCAAGCCCTCCATCGACACGGGCATGGGGCTGGAGCGGATCGCCGCGGTCCTGCAGGGGGTGCACAACAATTACGACGTGGACCTGTTCCGCACCCTGATCGCCGCGTCGGAGGCCGCCACCGGGACCCGGGCGGAGGGCGAGGCCCTGCCGTCCCACCGGGTGATCGCCGACCATCTGCGGGCCTCGGCCTTCCTCGTCGCCGACGGGGTGTCCCCGTCCAACGAGGGCCGCGGCTATGTCCTGCGGCGGATCATGCGTCGGGCCATGCGCCACGCGCATCTGCTGGGCGCCGCCGATCCCCTCCTGTGGCGGCTGACGCCCACCCTGGTTGCCGAAATGGGCGGGGCCTATCCCGAACTGGTCCGGGCCGAGGCCCTCATCACCGAGACCCTGCGCCAGGAGGAGGAGCGGTTCCGCCGCACCCTGGGCCGGGGTCTGGCCCTGCTGGACGAGGCCACGGCCGGCCTCGCGCCCGGGGACATGATGGAGGGCGAGGTCGCCTTCAAGCTCTATGACACCTACGGCTTCCCCCTCGACCTGACCCAGGACGCCCTGCGCGCCCGGGGCCTGAACGTGAACCTCGACGGCTATGAGCAGGCCATGGCGCGGCAGCGGGCCATGGCCCGGGACGCCTGGCAGGGCTCGGGCGACCGGGGCGGCGGGGCCGCCTGGTTTGCGGTGCGCGACCGGCTGGGACCGACGGAATTCGTGGGCTACGACACCACCTCGGCCAACGGGGAGGTTCTGGCCCTCGTCACCGACGCGGGCGAGATCGATGCCGCCGGAGCCGGCCTGGTGGTGGACGTCCTGTTCGACCGCACCCCCTTCTATGCGGAAAGCGGCGGCCAGGCCTCCGACACCGGCGAGATCCACTGGACCGGCGGCACCGCCGAACTGGTGTCCGTGGCCAAGGAGGCCGGGGATCTCCACGTCCATCGGCTGAAGATCCTGTCCGGCCAGATGCAGGTCTCCGACCGGGTCACCCTGGAGGTGGACGCCGACCGGCGGACGCGCACCCGGGCCAACCACTCCGCCGCCCATCTGGTGCACGAGGCCCTGAAGCGGGTCCTCGGCCCCCACGTGGCCCAGAAGGGCCAGCTGGTGGATGCGGACCGGATGCGCTTCGACTTCAGCCACGGGGGCCCCCTCACGGCGGAGGAGCTGGAGCGGGTCGAGGCGGAGGTGAACGCGGTGATCCGCCAGAACACCCTGACCCGGACCGAGGAAATGACCCCGGATGCCGCCATTGCCGCAGGTGCCGTGGCCCTGTTCGGCGAGAAATACGGCGAGACCGTCCGGGTCCTGACCCTCGGCCGGGCCCTCGAGGGCGACGGGGCCTATTCGGTGGAGCTGTGCGGCGGCACCCATGTGGGCCGGACCGGGGACATCGCCCTGTTCCGCATCGTCGCCGAGCAGGGCATCGCCGCCGGCATCCGCCGGGTGGAGGCCCTCACCGGCGAGGCCGCCCGTCGCCTGATGCTCGACCAGATCGCCGTGGCCCGCGGCCTTGCGGAGCAGTTCAAGACCCCGATCCCCGAGCTGCCCGCCCGGATCGACCAGCTGGTGGCGGACCGCAAGCGCCTGGAGAAGGAGCTCGAGGACGCCCGGCGCAAGCTGGCCCTGGGCGGGGGCGGCGGCCCGTTGGCGGCCCCAGAGGACATCGCCGGGGTGACCCTGGTGGCCCGGGTGCTGCAGGGTCTGGACGGCAAGGCCCTGCGCCCGGTGGTGGAGGACCTGCGCAAGGCCCATCCCTCCGCCGTCATCGCCATTGTCGGGGTCAGCGAGGAGGGCAAGGCCGCCATCGCCGTGGCCGTGACCGCCGATCTCGTCGGGCGGGTCAGCGCCGCGGAACTGGTCAAGCGCGCCGTCCCCGCCATGGGCGGCCAGGGGGGTGGCGGCAAGCCGGACTTCGCCCAGGGCGGGGCCCCCGATGGCAGCCTTGCCGAGGCCGGGCTGACCGCCATCCGCGCCGCCCTGGCAGGCTGAAGGGTCCCTGCGTCCTTCGAGACGGGCCGTTCCGGCCCGCCTCGGGGCGATGAAGGGTCTCCTCCAATCGTCAGGGTGCGGCGCGCGGTACGCGCGTCTCGAACCCCGCACCCCCGGACACAGCGTCCTGCGAGACGGGCGTCGCCCCGCGCAGGGTAACGCAGGTCTGTGCGGCCCCGGGATCCGTTCCGGCGCTCGAAATTCCCCGCACCGGCACCGCAGCCCTTGACCTGTCCGGCGGCGGGGATTAACGCCTCAGCCTTGAACGGCGGACGAGGTGCAGGCCTTGCCCGCCGTTTTGCTGCGCCCTGTCATCCCCCGCAGCCCCCCACCGCCCTGCCCGAGGAGATCGCCCCATGACCGACACCCTGCTGCCCGGCTGCACCGGTGTACTGGTCCTGGCGGACGGAACGGTCTTTCAGGGTCACGGCACCGGCCATGTGGGCGCGGCCGTGGGCGAGGTCTGCTTCAACACCGCCATGACCGGCTATCAGGAAATCCTGACGGACCCGTCCTATATGGGCCAGATCGTCACCTTCACCTTCCCCCACATCGGCAATGTCGGGGTGACCCTCGAGGATACCGAGCAGTTCGGCGACGGGGCCGTCACCGCGGCCCGGGGCGCGGTGTTCCGGGACGCCCCCACTGCCCCGGCCAACTGGCGGGCCCAGGGGGACCTGTCCGACTGGCTGGCGCGCCGGGGCGTGGTGGCCCTGTCGGGGATCGACACCCGGGCCCTCACCCGCCGCATCCGCGAGCAGGGCATGCCCCATGCGGTGATCGCTCATGACCCCGAGGGCCGCTTCGACCTGGGGGCCCTGGCGGCCCAGGCCGCGGCATGGAGCGGCCTCGAGGGCCTCGATCTCGCCAAGGATGCCACCTGCCGCCAGAGCTTCACCTTCGACGAGGGCCTGTGGTCCTGGCCGAACGGCTATGCCGCGCCCAGCCCCACCCCCCGCTTCCACGTGGTGGTGGTGGACTACGGCGTGAAGCGCAACATCCTGCGCAGCCTCGTCTCCATCGGGGCCCGGCTGACCGTGGTGCCGGCGACGACCCCGGCGGAGGAGGTCCTTGCCCTGAAGCCCGACGGGGTGCTCCTCTCCAACGGCCCCGGCGATCCGGCGGCCACGGGGGTCTATGCCGCCCCGCAGATCAAGGCCCTGGTGGCCTCGGGCGTGCCGGTGTTCGGCATCTGCCTCGGCCACCAGATGCTGGCCCTGGCCCTGGGCGCGAAGACCACGAAGATGGAGCAGGGCCACCACGGGGCCAACCATCCGGTGAAGGACCTGCAGACCGGCAAGGTGGAGATCGTCTCCATGAACCACGGCTTCACCGTGGACCGGGACAGCCTGCCCGACGGCGTGATCGAGACCCATGTGTCCCTGTTCGACGGCACCAATGCGGGCATCGCCCTGAAGGACCGCCCGGTGTTCGGCGTGCAGCACCATCCCGAGGCCAGCCCCGGCCCGACGGACAGCCTCTATCTGTTCGACCGCTTCGCCGCGCTGATGGCCGGCTGAGGTCCGTCGGCGGCGTCACGCCAGGCCCGCCACCAGGGCGCGGGATCGTCCGCCAGAAAGCCGCAGCGCAGGGCCGCGAGATAGGGACAGCCGTCCCGGCACCGCTCCGGACAGGGGTGGTCCCGGTCCGTCCCCGTGGCGAGGGTGCACAGGGCACGCTGGGCGTGCCATTCCCGCCAGGTCAGGTCCGGACGGGAGGTCTCGCGGCAGAGGCGCGCGAGGCGGAATTCCACGTCGTCCAGGCAATCGGGGTCGATGGCAGCCGCGCGCTCGGGGGCCCGCTTGCGCCGCCGACCGAGGGGATTGCGGCGACCGGAGGGTGGAACGGGCATCGGCACTCCCTTGCGGCTTCCCTGGCTGTGCGTCCTGCGAGACGGGCCGTGCCGGCCCCCCTCAGGATGACGACGGTGGGTGCGGCACCGGCCGAACCTGGTGGGCTCGAAACCGCAAGACCGTCGTCAGGGTGAGGAGGCCCGAAGAGCCGTCTCGAACCACGCAGGGCGGCCCCGCGCCGGACAGCGCAGGGGTGGGGAGGGGCGAAGCGCTCCGGACCGCATCCGGAGATGGGAGAACACGTTACCGTTTCGATGCGGGCGATGCGCTTCGCGTGACCGTTATCCCGGGAGTTTTGGCGCGCGGGCTTTGCCACCCTTCACCGCAAGGTCCCCCGGACGGGCGGAGGTCTTCGGCCGACCTCCGATGGACGGGTTTGCGTCCCCCGTCCTCTTGCCGGCCGGTCGATCCGGAGCGCATTCGGGCCCTCCAGACGGGCCGCCGGGCCCCGCACGATCACCCCCCGCCGCCGCTTTCGGGCCGGTCCGGAACGCCCTCCCCCGCGACGGGGACGGGTCCAGTATAAGCCGTGCGGGGGCGGGCGGGGACAAGTCCGCCCGGTGCGATCAGGGCTTCAGGGCTTCGACCCCCGGCAGGACCTTGCCTTCCATCCATTCCAGGAAGGCACCCCCGGCCGTGGACACGAAGGTGAAGTCGTCCGCAACGCCAGCGGCGTGCAGGGCGGCGACGGTGTCGCCCCCTCCGGCCACGGCAATGATCGTTCCCGCCTTGGCCAGGGCGGCGGTGTGCCGGGCCACGGCCACGGTGGCGGCATCGAAGGGCGGCACCTCGAACACGCCCAGGGGCCCGTTCCAGACCACGGTGGCGGCGGTGTCTATGGCAGCGATCAGCCGGGCCACGGAGGCCGGACCGGCGTCGAAGATCTTGTCGCCCTCGCGCACCTCGCCCAGGGCACGGGTGTGGGCCGGGACACCGGGCGCGAGGTCATCGGCGCAGACCAGGTCCACGGGCAGCAGCAGCTCGCAGCCCTGTTTCGCCGCCTCGGCCATGATCGCCCGGGCGGTCTCGGCCATGTCCTTCTCGCACAGGGAGGCGCCCACGGCGTGCCCCTGGGCGAACAGGAAGGTGTTGGCCATCCCGCCGCCGATGGCCAGCCGGTCGAGCTTGCCCACCAGGTTCTGCAGCAGGTCGAGCTTGGTGGACACCTTGGAGCCGCCCACAACGCCCACGACGGGCCGCTTCGGGGTGGACAGCGCCGCCTGCAGCGCCTCCAGCTCCCGCTGCATGGAGCGG
>DAINBM010000022.1:0-13198 GCA_036732965.1 Caulobacteraceae bacterium
ATGACCTGTTCGACCGGGTGGAAGCCCAGCTGAAGGACCTGGTGGAGACCTCCTCCCGGGCTGCGACGGCCGGCGCGCCCCAGACCCCGGCCGCCGCCCGGGTCAGCGCCCTCTACAACGCCTTCATGGACGAGACGCGAGTGGAAAAGCTCGACGACGCGCCGCTGAAGCCTCACCTCGCCGCGATCGCCGCCCTGGCGGACAAGGCCGCCTTCCTCCGGCTGATGGGCAAGACCAACGGCGGCTTCGGCCTGTCGCTGATCGCCATCGGTCCCAGCCCCGACCCCGCCCGTCCGGAGATCAACACCCTCTTTGTGGGGCAGTCCGGGCTCGGCCTTCCGGACCGGGACTACTATCTCGCCGAGGGCTTCAAGCCGCAGCGGGAGGCCTATCTCGCCTACATCACCCGGACCCTGACCCTGACCGGCGATGCCGAGCCGGCGAAGACGGCGGCGGACATCCTCGCCTTCGAGACCCGCATTGCCGAGGTCAGCTGGGCGGCGGCGGATCGCCGGGACCTGACCAAGGCCATCAATCCGATGACGCTGGCGGAGCTGTCCGCCTATGCGCCGGGCCTCGACTGGACTGCCTATCTCGAGGCCTCCGGCGTGAAGGGCCAGGCGGCCCTGGTGGTCGGGGAAAAGAGCGCGGTGCAGAAGATCGCGGCCCTCTATGCCGCCACCCCCCTGGCGACCCTCAAGGCGTGGGAGGGCTTCCACGTCACCCACGACGTGGCCCCGTACCTGTCGAGGCGCTTCGTCGACAGCCGCTTCGCCTTCACCCGGTCCCTCAGCGGGGTGACCGAGCAGCGGCCCCGCTGGAAGCGCGGGATCGCCCTGGTTGACCAGACCCTGGGCGAGGATCTCGGCCGGGAATATGTGGCAAGGTGGTTCCCGCCATCCTCCAAGGCCAAGATGGTGGACCTGGTCGCCAATCTGAAGCTGTCCATGGCCAACCGCATCCAGGTCGCGGCCTGGATGGCCCCCTCCACCAAGGCCGAGGCGCTGAAGAAGCTCGCCGGCATGGACGTGCAGATCGGTTATCCGGACAAGTGGCGGGACTATTCGAAGCTCGAGATCCGCAGCGACGACCTGGTGGGGGACGTGGCCCGCAGCGCCGCCTTCGAGTGGGCCTACCAGCTCGAGGACCTGAACAAGGCCGTGGACCACCAGAAGTGGGGCATGACCCCGCAGACGGTGAACGCCTACAATGGCGGTTTCGAGAACAAGATCGTGTTCCCCGCCGGGATCCTGCAGCCCCCCTATTTCGATCCCGCGGCAGATGATGCCGTGAACTACGGCTCCATCGGCGCGATCATCGGCCACGAGATCACCCACGGCTTCGACGATGACGGCCGCCGGATCGATGCCACCGGCAAGCTGCGCGACTGGTGGACGGCGGCGGATGCCAGGCAGTTCGACGCCCAGGCCGACGCGCTGGCGAAGCAGTACGACGCCTATGAGCCGGTGAAGGGCATGCACATCAACGGCAAGCTGACCAATGGCGAGAACATCGCCGACCTGGGGGGCCTGCTGATGGCGCTGGACGCCTATCACGCCTCGCTGAAGGGCCAGCCGGCCCCGGTGATCGACGGCCTGACCGGCGACCAGCGCCTGTTCCTGTCCTATGCCCAGTCGTGGCAGGCCAAGGCCCGCGACGACGCGCTGAAGGCGCAGATGTCCAGCGATCCCCATTCCCCCGACGGCTTCCGGGTGCTGGGTGCCACGCGCAACGTGGACGCCTGGTACACGGCCTTCGGCGTGACCTCCGGCACCTATTACCTGGCACCGAAGGATCGCGTCCGCATCTGGTAGGGGCTCAGTCGGCCTGTTCGGCGTAGAGCTTCATCAGCCGGTACAGATAGTCCCGGCTGTCGAGGAGCACCTTGACCCGGATCCGCTCGTTCAGGCCGTGGACGCCGTCCCCGTCCGCGTCGCCGAAGCCCCCGCTGATGCCGTAGGTCGGGATGCCGACGGGGGTGAGGAACGCCCCGTCGGTGGCCCCCGCGGACATGATCCGCAGCTGCGGCACGCCGGGCCACATCTGCGCCGCCAGCTTCTCGGCCGGGCCCAGCACCTTCGGGTCGAGGGGCGGGGGCGGGGCCGGGGCGTTGCGGATCTCCCGCACCTTCACCGCCACCTTCGGATCGCCGATCACCTGCTCCAGGGTCTGGCGCACCTGCTCGGTGGTCGAGCCGGGGAAGATCCGGCAGTTCACATTGGCCTTGGCCCGCTGGGGCAGGGCATTGGTGGCGTGGCCCGCGTCCAGCATCGTGGCCACGCAGTTGGTGTGCAGGATGGCGTTGGCGTCGGGGTCGGTCTCCACCAGCGTCCGGGCGGTCTCGTCCTTCGGGTTCTTCAGCAGGGCCTCCACCGCGGTCCGCTGGGCCGCAGGCAGGGTCAGGGACATGCGGCCGAAGAAGTCGCGGGTGGTGTCATTGAACTCCACCGGAAAGCGATAGGCCTGGATCTTCACCAGGGCATTGGCCAGGTGATAGATCGCGTTGTCGGGCACGGGCCGCGAGCTGTGGCCGCCGGGATTGGTGACCTCCAGCGTATAGTTCTGCGACAGCTTCTCGCCCACCTGGATGCCCAGGAACACCGGCTTGCCCTCGGCATTGAGCATCCCGCCGCCCCCCTCGTTGACGGCGAAGGCCGCGTCGATCAGGTCGCGCATGTTGCTGGCGAGGTACTGGGCCCCGTTGAAGGCCCCGTTGGTCTCCTCGCCGCAGGTGAGGGCAAGCTTCAGGGTCCGGCGGGGGCGATAGGACTCGTGCTTGTAGCGGATCAGGGTGTCCACCCAGACGGCGGCCATGGCCTTGTCGTCCGCCACGCCGCGACCGTAGAAGTTGCCGTTCTCCTCCACAAGGGTGAAGGGATCGCGGGTCCAGTCCTCGCGCTTGGCCTCCACCACGTCGATGTGGGCCAGCATCAGTACCGGTCGGGCCCTGGCCTCCCGTCCCGGATAGATCACCACCAGGCCACCCTCCCTGGGATGGTCCGGTGCGGCGAAGGGGTGGATGTCGGCCTCGGGAATGCCGGCCGCCTTCAGCCGGTTGGCCAGTCGCTCCGCCGCCAGGGTGCAGCTGCCGGAGGACAGGGTGGTGTTGGTATCCACCAGCTCCTTGTACAGGGCGCGGAAGTCGGCTTCCCCGGCCCGGGGCTGGACCGTGTCCGCCGCGGCGGCGGCGGTCATTCCGGCCAAGAGTGCAGTGGTGGCGAGCAAGGTCCTGAGCATCGGCGTCCTCGGTTGCAAAGAAGCCCAGCCTAACGGACCGGTCCCCGATGGCAAGCGGCCCGGCCGTCGCCTTGCCGCCCGGGCCGGATCTGGTCAAGGATGGGCCGCAGACCCTGCCTTCAGTCCAAAGGACCTACCCCCGTGATCGGAAGCTCCTCGGCCGCCGCCGAACTGGCGGCACTGACCCCCTGGCCAACGCCGGCCCCGGCCATCTCCGCGGACGAGCGGGCGGCCCGGATGGACAAGGCCCGGCGCCTGACCCGGGATCTGGGCTGCAATGCCCTGCTGGTGAATGCGGGGGCGAGCCTCAACTACTTCCTCGGCATTCCCTGGGGGGCGTCGGAGCGGCTGGTGGCCCTGCTGCTGCCGGTGGACGGGGTGCCGATCCTGATCTGCCCGCATTTCGAGCGTGGCTCCCTGGAAGCGGAGCTGAAACTGCCCTTCGGTCCGGGCACGGGGGATCTGCGCCTGTGGCAGGAGCACGAGAGCCCCTATGCCCTGGTCGGCCAGGCCATGCGGGACCTGGGGGGCGGACAGCTGGCCGTCGATCCGGCGATAAGTTTCGAGGCCGTCACCCGGCTGGGCCGGGAGACGGGGCTCGTGCTGGTGGAGGCCGGGCCTGTGATCCATGGCTGCCGCATGGTCAAGTCGGCCGCGGAGATCGCCCTGATGCAGCAGGCCAAGTCCATGACCCTGCAGGTCCAGCAGGCCACGGCCCGGATGCTGCGGGAGGGCATCTCCACCGCCGAGGTGCGGGACTTCATCGCCGCCGCGCACCGGAAGGTGGGCGCGGCGGGGTCGAGCTTCGTCATCGTCCAGTTCGGCCGGGGCACCGCCTTTCCCCACGGCCTGCCGGGAGAGCAGATCCTGAGGGAGGGGGACCTCGTGCTCATCGACACGGGCTGCTACGTGCAGGGCTACCAGTCGGACATCACCCGCACCTATGTGTTCGGACAGGCCACGGCGGAGCAGCAGCGCATCTGGGACATCGAGAAGGCGGCCCATGCTGCAGCCTTTGCCCGGGTGGAGATCGGCGTGCCCTGCGAGGATGTGGACGCCGCCGCCCGGGCGGTGCTGGTGAAGCACGGGCTGGGTCCCGACTACGACCTGCCCGGCACACCGCACCGCACCGGCCACGGCATCGGCCTCAGCATCCATGAACCCGCCTATCTGGTGCGCGGCGACCGGACCCCGCTGGCGGCGGGCATGTGCTTTTCCAACGAACCGATGATCGTTGTCCCCGACCGCTTCGGCGTGCGACTGGAGGATCATATGTATGTGACCGAGGCCGGGGCCCGCTGGTTCACGCAACCGCAACCCGCCATCGACCGCCTCTGACGGGCCGCACCCGCGCTTTTCCCACCACGACAGGACGTATCATGGCCGGCAGCCAGGACTTCGAGGACGACCCCCGCAACCGCACGGTGCGGGTCTGGCTGAACGGCGATCTCGTCCCCCGGGACGAGGCGAAGGTGTCGATCTTCGACGCGGGATTCGTCGTCGGCGACGGGGTGTGGGAGGGGCTGCGGCTGCATCGGGGGGCCCTGCTGTTCCTCGAGACCCATCTCGACCGGCTCTATGCCGGGGCGGCGCAGATCCGGCTGGACATCGGCCTGGACCGGGCGGCCCTCACCGCGGCCCTGTGGGAGACCCTGGCCGCCAACGGCTTCGACGACGGGGTGCACATCCGGGTGATGGTCACCCGCGGCCCGAAGTCCGGGGCGAACCAGGACCCGCGCAATGCGCTCGGCCGTCCCACCGTGGTGATCCTGGCGGAGCGCAAGATGCCCAGCCCCGCCCTGGCCACCCGCGGCCTGTCCCTGGCCACCGCCGACATCCGCTGCACCCCGGCAGAGATGTTCGACATGCGCCTCAATTCCCACAGCCGGCTGAACCTGATCTCCGCCCTGCTGCAGGCCATCGACAAGGGGGCGGACGAGGCCCTTATGCTCGACCCCCACGGCTTCGTCTCCAGCTGCAATGCCACCAACCTGTTCATCGTCCGGGACGGACATGTGCTGACCTCGACCGGGGAGTACTGCTTCAACGGCGTGACCCGGGCCAATGTCATCGACCTGTGCCGCGCCGACGGCATCCCCGTGGCCCTGTGCGACTTCGACCTGGACATGGCCCACGCGGCGGACGAGGCCTTCGTCACCGGGACCTTCGGGGGGCTGACCCCGGTGCGCGAGATCGATGGCCACGTCCTGCCCTGCGCCCTGCCGGGGCCCGTGACCACGCGGCTGCGCGGGCTATATGAGGCCCTGAAGGACCGGGAGGCGGGGGCTTGACCGCGGACACCCCCCTGCGGATCGCCATGTGGTCGGGCCCGCGCAACATTTCCACGGCCATGATGCGGTCCTTCGAGAACCGGCCCGATACGGACGTGGTGGATGAGCCCTTCTATGCCGCCTATCTGGCACAGACGGGCCTCGACCATCCGATGCGCGAGGCGGTGCTGGCCAGCCAGCCCACCGACTGGCGCGCCGTGGCGGATGGTCTCACCGGCGTGGCCCCGCAGGGGGCCCCGGTCTTCTACCAGAAGCACATGACGCACCACATGCTGCCGGACTTCGACCTGGCCTGGACCGCCGCCTGCCGCAATGTGTTCCTGATCCGCCATCCGGCCCGGGTGCTGGCCTCCTATGTGGAGAAGCGGGAGACGGTGAATCTGGCGGATATCGGCGTGGTCCGCCAGCGAGAGCTGTTCGAGCGGGAGGCGGATCGGCTGGGCCACGCCCCGCCGGTGATCGAGTCCGCCGATGTGTTGCGCACGCCGCGCCCGGCCCTGCAGGCCCTGTGTGATGCCATCGGCCTGCCGTTCAGCGAGACCATGCTGGCCTGGCCCGCGGGTCGCCGGGCCAGCGACGGGGTCTGGGCCCCGGCCTGGTACGATCAGGTGGAACGCTCCACCGGCTTCCAGCCGCGGCCCGAGGGCCCCCTGCCCGACCTTCCCGACCCCCTGCGCCGGGTCGCCGAGGCGGCCGAGGCCCATTATGCCGCCCTGGCCCGCTTTGCCCTGCCGGTGGAGACCCGAGCCCTGCCGTGACGGAGGGGCCCGGTGTCTCTCCCTAGGGGCCCGGCTGCAGCATCCGCGGGCGGGCGTCCTGGTTCGCCACCGTGGCGGTCAGGCGGTAGAAGAAGCGGTTGAAGTCCCGGGCCGCCATCGGGTCGAAGGGCTGGCCCAGATCGTCCTGCGGCTTGTGATAGCGGTCCTTGTACCAGGTCCGGTACCGGGCTTCGGCCTCCGTGCCGGGATCGAAGCCGAAGATGAAGGCCGTGGCCGGAACGCCGATCTCCAGGAAGGGCCACTGATCGGCCCGGCGCAGCAGATTGCGCTCCGGCTCCAGATCCGGGCGCAGGGTGATCCCCATGGGATCGGCCACCCGGTGCACGCTCTCGGTCAGGGTCGACCGGTCCATGGCGTGCAGGGTCAGGATCTTCAGCGGGAACAGGGGCCGCAGCTGATCCAGATTGATGTCCGCGGCCAGATCCGCCTTCGGCACGGTGGGGTGACGGGTGAACCAGTAGGCACCCAACAGGCCCTTCTCCTCACCGGTGAAGGCCGCGAACAGCACGGTGCGGCGGAATCCCCGGCCCGCCCGGCGCTCCGCCAGCCGGATCAGGGTGGCCACATAGGCGGCATCGTCGAAGGCCCCGTTGTAGAGGGCGTCTCCCGCCACCGGATGGCCGAAGCCGTAGCCGTCCAGATGGGCGGAGATGACCACCACCTCCTTCGACAGGACCGGGTCCGTCCCCGGCAGAAGGGCCAGGATGTTGGAGGACGTGATGTCCCGCGCGGTGGTGTGGAAGCCCAGTGCCAGCCGGTTCGGCAGGTCGAACGCGGGCAGGGGCTGCTGGCTGGTGCCCGCCCGCAGGATCGCCGCGGCGTCCTGGCCGGACCCGGCGATCACCGCGGCGAAGGCCGCATCCGACAGGCGCAGCATCACCGGCTCCGCCGTCGCCGACGCGGAGCGCGCATCGGTCCTCAGGGTCACGGTCCGGGCATAGGCGGCGGGCCAGCGGGGCGGCTCGAGGCTGAAACCGGCATCGTCCACGGTCATGACGCCGACGGCGCCGGCCTTCCGGGCATTGGCAATCCGTTCAGCACCGAGGGGCAGGCCCTTGTGGCGGTTGCCGAAGCACACCACCACCCGGCCCGCCAGGTCACCGGTCATGGCGTCCGTGCCGCAATAGCCGCGGAAGGCAAGGCCGGCCGTCAGGTCGGCAGGCAGGCCCTCGCGGGCTGTGACGTCGACATCCTCCAGGAAGGCAAGGGGGTGGCGCGTCCCGTCCGGGGCCACCAGCTCCACCCGGGCGGTGGCCGGGTCCACCTCCACCTGATGCATCGGCACGGACTGGAGGAAGCCGCCCCCGTCGCCGGCGGGCTTCAGTCCGGCCTTGCGGAACCGCGCTGCGGTCCAGCGGGCGGCGGCCTCGTAGGCGGGGGAGCCGGTGTCCCGGCCCTGCCGCGCATCGCTGGCCAGGTTGGCGGTGATCGCCCACCAGGCGCGGGTGTCCGCGTCCGGCAGTTTCGGCGGGGCGGCCGGGGCGGTTCCCGCCCCCGCCACGGCCATGACCGCAACGAGGGCTGCGACCTGCCGCCGGATCATTTCACCACCGGAAGTTCGACGAAGCTGGCCTCCGACGGGGTGTGGAACAGCTTGATCGTGGCCCGGTGGTAATCCTCGGGCTTGGCGAAGAAGATGTTGGGCACGAAGGTCTGCGGGTTGCGGTCATAGAGGGGGAACCAGGCGGACTGGACCTGGATCATGATCCGGTGCCCCGGCAGGAAGGCATGGTTCGTGGTGGGCAGGGTGAAGCGGTAGCTCAGCGCCTTGTTCGGCGTGATCGCCTTGGGCTCGCTGAAGCTCTCCCGGTAGCGGCCGCGCAGGATGTCCATGGACACGGCCAGCTGATAGCCGCCCATCTCCGGCTGGGCGGGCACCTCGTCGGGATAGACGTCGATCAGCTTGACCACGAAGTCCCCGTCGGTGCCGGTGGTGGAGGCGACGAGATTGGCCACCGGCTCGCCGGAGATCTGCACCGTCTCCTTCAGCACGTCGGTCTCGTAGGTCAGGACGTCGCTGCGCACCGAGGCGAAGCGCTGGTCATCCGTCAGCCACTGGCCCCAGGTGGATTCCGGCACGTATTCCGGGAGGAACGGGCGGGGGCGGTAGGTCACCGGCTTGGCCGGGTCCGACACATAGTCGTCGAAGGCCGTGTCCGTCGCCGCCGGGGCCGTGAACGCGGCCTTGCCGGCAGGCCTGAGGTAGAGCTTCACGCCGCCCGGTGTGGTCGGCCAGCTGTCCAGCTTGCGCCAGGTGTTGGTGCCCGTCTCGAAGGCGGTGACCCTGGCCAGGTCCAGGGCGGGGGCCTCGTCCTTCAGATAATGGGCCAGGAACGGGGCCAGCACGGTCATGCGGAACTGCCTGGCCGTGTCCGCGTCGAACTTCACCTCGCCCAGGGACGAACCCTCGGCGATCTCGCCCCCGTGCTTCCACGGGCCCATGGCCAGATAGACCATGTCGCCCTTGGTGTCCTTGGGCTTCAGCGCCTTGTAGACGGCGATGGCGCCATAGATGTCCTCCTGGTCGAACAGGCTGTGAACCAGCAGCACGGGGACCTTCAGGGGCTGGTTGGCCAGGATCTTGTCCATGGCCTGGGCCTGCCACCAGTCGTCATAGGCCACGTGGCTGGTGAGCTTGGGCCAGAATCCCAGCTGGTCCAGGCCCTGGGCCTTGCCCGCGGCCCCGGCGGAGCCGTAGTGCATCCAGAAGTCGTATTCGTCGCGATAGGGGGTGGTCCACTTGTAGTCGTTGTTGCGGGTGGATTCCTGCTCGTAGATGTAGCTCATGTTGATCTGGCGGAACGCGCCCTTGTGGAACCAGTCGTCCCCCATCCAGCCGTCCACCATCGGGTTCATGGGCACGGCGACCTTCAGGGCCGGATGCGGATTGACCATGGCCATCAGCGGCGTGAAGCCGTCATAGGAGATGCCGAGGATGCCCACCCGGCCATTGCTCTCCGGCACGTTCTTCACCAGCCAGTCGATGGTGTCCCAGGTGTCCGTGGAATGGTCCACGTCGGTGGGGTTGAGAGGGCCGTGGAGGGGGCGGTTCATCACATAGTCGCCCTCGGAACCGTACTTGCCCCGCACGTCCTGAACGACGCGGATATATCCCCCCTGCGCGATCACGTCGGCCGCATTGTCATAGCCCTGCAGCACCGATTCCAGATGGGTGGACGGGTTGTGGGTGGTGAGTTCGGTGGCGTTGTAGGGGGTCCGGGTCAGCAGCATCGGGGACCGCTTCGCCCCGTTGGGGACGAGGATGACCGTGTGCAGCTTCACCCCGTCCCGCATGGGGATCATCACCTCGCGGCGCTCGAACTCCATGGCCTCGGTCGGAGGAACGAACTTCGCAGGGGTCTCCGACGCCAGGACCGGCGCGGGCCGGGCCGGGGCACCGGCGGAGGCTGTCATGGCATGAGCGGTCAGGGCGGTGGCGGCGGACAGGGCCAGGGCCAGGCGGAGGTGCATCTCGAATATCCCTCGGGGTGTCGCGTGCACGACGGCACAACCTTCAAGGTGACACGGGCTGTCAGGAATGCAACCGGGTGCCGGGGTGACATGCCTCGCCTCGGCTTGACACGTCTGTGGAAACGCCAATGCTGCCCCGGCAAGCGGGGGGACGAGCATGGCTGGCGTGGCGAGATGGGTGGCGGGACTGGCCGTCGGCGGGATGGTGGCGGGCCTGACCGCCCCGGCCGGGCGGGCGCAGGACGCCCCGGCCTTCGTGCGGGTGACCCCGTCGCAGCTGCACTGGGTGGACATCCCCGGCGGTCTCGGGGCCCGCTATGCGGTGGTACTGGGAGATCCGTCGAAGCCGGGCCCCTACGTGATCCGGGCCAGCTTTCCGCCCCATGTGATGGATACGCCGCATGTCCATCCGAACGACCGCTATGTCACGGTCCTGTCCGGCACCTGGTACACGGGCACGGGGCCGGTCTTCGACCTGGCCCGGGCCGTGCCCCTGGAGCCGGGCAGCGTGATGTTCCATCCGGGCGGTGCCGTGCACTGTGACGGCTCGGCAGGGGACACCCCGGTGGTGGTCCAGATCACCGGCATGGGCCCCGGCCCCACCCTGCCCCTCGACCCGAAGGCCGCGGCCTGGGTGCGGGTGCCGACCCCGGTGCCGACCCCGGCACCGGCTGGGGGGCGCTAGGACGCTGCATCAGGCGTCGGGCAGACGGCCGTCCGGTCCGGCGATCGTCCCGCCGGCACCCGGCGCGTTCACCCGGGCAAGGCTGCTCTGATCCTTCAGCTGGACCCCGGTCAGCCGCCGTCGGCGGGCCTCGGTGAGCAGCCAGTGCAGGGTCCGGGCCGCGTCGGCGCAGGCGAGGCCCTGGGGCCGGATGTTGGAGACGCAGTTGCGCTCGGCATTGCTGCGGCCCACCCGGGGGGCCCAGGTGAGATAGGCGCCCAGGCTGTCGGCGGCGGTGAGGCCCGGCCGCTCGCCGATCAGCACCAGCACCATCGCCGCCCCGAGGCCCACCCCGATCTCGTCCCCGAGCGCCACCCGGGCCTGGCGGGCAATCACCGGCGCGGCGATCCGCCAGCCCTCCGCCTCCAGCTGCGGGACCAGGATCTCCAGCAGGGCCGGGGCGTGCTGCAGCGCCCGGCTCGACAGGCCGTCGCCCAGCACGATGACCAGGTCCGGGGACCGGGCTGCCGGGGCTGGCGATGCCGATGACAGGCGGGCCGCGCTGTCCGCGCTCAGCCGGGTGCCGAGGTCCGGCCGGGTGAGGTAGGTGCCCCGGTCGGTGGCCTGGCTGTCCACGATCCGCGCGCCGGTTCCCTGCGCGCCGAGGGCGACGATCAGCGCCTCGGCATCGAGCGCATCGTGCACGGCGTCCCGGGCCCTGGCATGGTCCAGGGCAAAGGCCAGGGCGGCGGCGGTGGTCTGGCTGACCCCCGTCCGGCCCAGGCCGATCCGGGCCGGGGTGCGGCTGCGGTCCTCCGGGCGGGGGGCGGGCAGGCCGGGCCCGGTCATGACCGCCGATCCGGGAGCCCGCCGGTACCGGTGCCGGGGCCTGTGGTCAGACGTCCGGCGGCGTCGGTCAGGCCCATCTGCGCCAGCCAGGCCTCGAACTCCGGTGCCGGGCGCAGGTCCAGCAGGCGTCGGGCGTACTGGATGTCGTGAAACGACGTGGACTGATAGTTCAGCATGACATCGTCCGCCCCCGGAACGCCCATGACGAAATTCACCCCGGCGGCCGCCAGCAGGGTGAGCAGCACGTCCATGTCGTCCTGATCGGCGTCGCAGTGGTTGGTGTAGCAGACGTCGCAGCCCATCGGCAGGCCGAGCAACTTGCCGCAGAAATGGTCCTCCAGCCCGGCGCGGATGATCTGCCGGCCATCCTGCAGATATTCCGGCCCGATGAAGCCCACCACCGTATTGACCAGGAACGGGTCGAAGGCCCGGGCCACGGCATAGGCCCGGGCCTCCAGGGTCTGCTGGTCGACCCCGTGATGTGCACCGGCGGACAGGGCCGTGCCCTGGCCGGTCTCGAAATACATCACCTGGCTGCCCGAGGGGTTGCGGCCAAGGCTCAGAGCCGCGTCCCGGGCCTCGGCCAGCAGGGCGAGGCTGACGCCGAAGCTGTCATTGGCCCCCTCGGTCCCGGCGATCGACTGGAACACCAGGTCCACAGGACGGCCCTGGGCGATCAGCTCCACCGTGCTCGACACGTGGGTCAGCACGCAGGACTGGGTGGGAATGGCGAAGCGGTCGATGGTCTCGGCGAGGCGGTCCACCAGATCGCCAAGCCCCGCCAGATTGTCCCCGGCGGGGTTGATGCCGATCACCGCGTCCCCGGCCCCCAGCCTCAGACCGTCGAGCAGGGCGGCGGCGATCCCGGCCGGGTCGTCGGTCGGATGGTTGGGCTGCAGCCGGCTGGACAGGCGACCCGGAAGCCCCACCGTGCTGCGGAAGCGGGTGATGCAGCGGATCTTCGAGGCCGCCAGCATCAGGTCCTGGTTGCGCATGATCTTGGAGACCGCCGCCGCCATCTCCGGCGTGATCCCGGGGGCCGCGGCGGCCAGCACCGCCCCGTCCACCCCGTCGGACAGGATCCAGTCGCGGAACGCCCCCACGGTCAGGGCCGACAGGGGGGCGAAGGCCGCAGCGTCATGGGTGTCGCAGATCAGCCGGGTCACCTCGTCGGTCTCGTAGGGGATGACGGGTTCCGCCAGGAAGCGCGTCAGGGGCTGGTCCGCCAGCGCCATGCGCGCGGTGACGGCTTCCTCCGCGCTTCCGGCCGCCAGCCCGGCCAGCTGGTCGCCGGACCGCAGGGGAGAGGCCTTGGCCAGCAGGGTCTTCAGGTCGCAGGTGGTCCAACGGGTCATCGGCCCATCTTTCACACCCGGGCCCGCCTGGTCTATTGCCAGCGGCATGACGGGCGCGCTTTCCTGTGGGCCTGAGACATATCCGGGCCCCGTTCCTGGCGGATCGGACGGTGCGGGGAGGCGGACGTGACACGGCACAAGGGGGACGACGGAGCAGATACCGCCCGGCTGGAGGCCATGGGCTATACCCAGCAGCTGTCGCGCAACATGGGGCGGTTCTCGAACTTCGCCATCTCCTTCTCCATCATCGGCATCCTGTCCGGGGGGGTGAACTCCCTGGCCCAGGCCACCAGCGGAGCGGGGGGCGCCGCCATCGGGCTGGGCTGGCCGATCGGGGCGGGGTGTGCCCTGGTGTTCGCCGCCTGCATGGCCCAGATCGCCTCGGCCTTTCCCACCGCGGGCGGGCTCTATCACTGGAGCGCGATCCTCGGCGGGCGGTTCTGGGGCTGGCTGACCGCCTGGCTGAACCTGATCGGCCTGATCACGGTGCTGGCGGCGATCAATGTGGGGACCTTCGGCTTCTTCATCGGCGCGTTCGGTCCGGTGCTGCAC
>DAINBM010000023.1:0-13008 GCA_036732965.1 Caulobacteraceae bacterium
CGAACATCGCCTCCCAGTCCTGCTCCAGCTGCAGGGCATGGCCCTCCCGCGGAAAGTCGAGCAGCTCCACGTCGCGGTCGCGCAGACGCAGGGCGGCCTGCATCTCCAGCGCTTGGGAGACCGGCACCGTATTGTCCCGTGCGCCATGCACGATCAGCACCGGCGACCGCCACTGGTCGATCCATCCGGCGGCGGAACTCGACCGGGCCAGCGCCCGGGCCGCCGGCGCGAGAGAGGGGCCGAAGCTGGTTTCGGACAGGTCATAGACACCGGAGATCACCACGCCGGCGCGGAACAGGTCGGAGTGGCGGGCGAGCGCCAGGGCCGTCAGCCAGCCCCCCCAGCTGTCGCCCCAGATGCCGATGCGGTGGGCATCCACCGCCGGCTGTCCGGCCAGCCACGCCCGGCTCGCCAGCACATCCAGAAGCTCGCCCGCCCCGTTGCGCGCCACGCCGCGGATCCGCCGGAAGTCCCGGCCCTGGCCGGTTCCGGATCGGTAGTTCAGTTGCAGCACCACATAGCCCCGGGCGGCCAGCGCCCGGTTCATCCAGCCGAAGCGGCTGTAGAACGCCGAAGGGGCCGCGGCGGCGAAGGTCTGCCGCTGGGGCCCGCCATGCAGGAAGATGAGGGCGGGGTGGGGCCCCGGACCCGACGGCTGGAAGACCTGGGCATTGGTGACGACGCCGTCCGAGGCGGTGAGCCGGAGGCTCTCCGTTCTCACACCGGCAAAGGGATCGGCAGCTGGCGGCCGAGGGACGCGCTCCTGGCCGTCGGACAGGATGTGGACGGTCTGCAGCTGTGATGCGGCCGCCCGCCAGATCAGACGTCTGCCATGGTCGAAGGCCATGGGCTGGACGGCAACCCCGTCGTCCGGTGTGAGGGGCTCTCGGACCCCGGTCCGGCTGTCGATGCGGACAAGGCGGCGTCGGTCCATGCCGGCACAGTTGTCGGAGGCGATGAGGCGCGCCTCGCTCTGGATGTCGGCATAGTCCACCTCGCAGCGTCCGGGCGTCAGATCGATGACAGAGGCGGCCGTCCCGCCCGACCCGGGGGTCAGGGCATAGACATGCTGCCAGCCCTCATGCTCGGACAGCAAAGCCAGTCTGCGGCTGTCCAGCCACATCAGCGGCGGGGTGATCCGGGACCGCCACTGACGGGCAAAGCCGTCGGCCCCCGGAGAGGCCCAGAGCCCCTGCGGCACCAGGTCATCGACCCCCGCGCGCAGCACGGCGAAGGGCGATGGCGGGTCCTCGTCGAACTGGTTGGCGGCGGCATCGGTGCTTGGATCGATGCGCAGGAAGGCCAGTTGCGTCCCGTCCGGTGACCAGCCGGGGGCCACGTCCAGCTGGCCCTGATGATCGATCCACCTCAGCCCCGAGGCCACGGACCAGACCCCGATCCGCCGGGCGCGTCCGATGGGGCTTTCGAAGGCCAGGGCATGACCGTCCGGGGCCCAGACCGGCGCGACAACGCCGCCTGACGCCACCTCGACCATGGCGCTCCGCATGGCCTCGCAATCCGCCCGGAGGGGGGCGATCATCAGCCGCCCGCCGGTCATCCACGCGACCCTCGCGCCGTCCGGCGACAGGGTTGGTCGCGCGCCATCCGCCAGGCGGCAGGGCTGGCCATCCGGCGGCAGCAGCCAGACCCCCCGGTCGGACAACTGCCCCAGACCCGCCGCATCGCCGACGCCGCCCCGGTCCCAGGCCAGCCATCGCCCGTCCGCCGAGATGGACAGCGCCTCGATCGGCAGCCCGTCGTTGGGCCGCGCGGCGGCGATCCCCTGGGGTTGGTAGTCCGGTCCCCGGGCCGCGAACAGTTCAGTGGCAGCCCCGTGCTGGACGATCCAACCGACACGGTCGGCATCGCGGGCCCCGACCGCTTCGGTCGTGTAGGACCAGCCGTCGAAGACGCCTGCGGCCATGGCGGCGGCCGGCAGCGCCGCGCCGAAAAGGGAGAAAAGCTGAAGGGCGAGCTTTGCGGTCCGCATGGGCTCAGACTAGCATGCCACGGTGTGCCTCGCCGAGATGGATTCCCCGTGGTCCGGGGGCGGCGCGCCACGGCCCGTTGACGCTCCGCCTCTGAAGGTCCCCATGGAATCCCCCGTTCGCTGCAGCTGGCCCGGTCACGATCCCCTCTACTGCGACTATCACGACACGGAATGGGGGGTGCCGGAATGGGATGATCGCGCCCTGTGGGAGAAGCTGATCCTGGACGGGTTCCAGGCGGGTCTGTCCTGGATCACCATCCTGAAGAAGCGGGAGGCGTTTCGTGCGGCCTTCGATGGCTTCGATCCCGACCGCGTGGCCCGCTACGGGGAGGCCGATGTGGCCCGGTTGCTGGGCGACGCAGGGATCGTCAGAAGCCGTGCCAAGATCGAGGCGGCCATCGGCAGCGCCCGGGCCTATCTGGACATGCGCGAGCGGGGTGAGGCCTTCGCCCCGTTTCTGTGGGACTTCGTCGATGGACGGCCCACCCAGAATGCCTGGGCCACGGTGCGGGAGGCCCCCACCCAGACCCCCACATCCGAAGCCATGTCCAAGGCCTTGAAAGCGCGCGGATTCCGCTTCTGTGGTCCGGTGATCGTCTATGCCTTCATGCAGGCCACGGGCCTCGTCAACGACCATGTGACCAGCTGCTTCCGCTGGTCGGACGTCCGGGCCCTGGGCGACCGAAAGCCGGGGCCGTGAGCCGGTCCCCGCGACCCGGCGCGGCGGCCCCCGGCCTCGATGGTCAATGGGAAGAGAGCTACCCCGGCCCGGTCTGCGGGGTGGACGAGGCCGGTCGCGGGCCGTGGGCCGGGCCGGTGACGGCAGCGGCGGTGATCCTGGACCCCCGGCGCATTCCGGCTGGCCTGAACGATTCCAAGGCGCTCAGCGCCTCGGCCCGGTCCGTGCTGGAACAGGAGATCCGCGCCACGGCCCTGGCCTATGGCATTGCCTTCGCCTCCGTCGCGGAGATCGCCGCGATGAACATCCTGCAGGCCACGGGGCTCGCCATGCGCCGGGCCGTCGATCAGCTGGGCCTGCGGCCTGCCACTGCCCTGATCGACGGGAACCGGGTCTTCGACGTGGGCTGCACGGCCGTGGCGATCGTGCGGGGGGACGGTTGCTGCGCGTCGATTGCCGCGGCCTCGATCCTCGCCAAGACCGCCCGGGACCGGCACATGGTCGCGCTGGACCAGAGCTTTCCGGGATACGGATTTGCCGAGCACAAGGGCTATGGGGTCCCGATGCATGCGGAGGCTCTGGATCGGCTGGGCCCTTGTCCGGAACACCGGATGAGCTACCGGGCGCTGCAGCTCCGTCTGGCGCGAAGGACGGTCGCATGAGCGACACGGTCGTTCCCTCCGCCATCTCTGACGCGGTTCTCGCCGCCTCGGTCCGCCTGAGAAGCCTCGTCCGCGGATCCAGCGTCGCGCTTGCGGTGATGGGGGCCCTGGCCGGGGGCATGGCCGGGGTGATCGTCACCCTGCTCGCGGCCACGGCCCAGGCGCTGCATGCCTTCAGCTTCGGCATTCCCATCGATATCCGTCTGTCGGCGGTGGACCGGATCGCGCCTTGGCGCGCCCTGGCCGCGCCGGTGTTCGGCGGCGTCCTGCTGGGGCTGATCGAGCTCTGGCGGCGGCGGACGGGTGGGGGATTTACCGCCGATCCCGTGGAAGCCAATGCCCTGCGCGGGGGGCGGATGTCCCTGCGTGACAGTGCATTGGTCACCCTGCAGACCTTGATCTCCAATGGGTTCGGGGCCTCTGTGGGGCTGGAGGCCGGCTATACCCAGATCGGGTCCGGTCTCGCGTCGCGGCTGGGCATCTGGCTCAACCTGCGGCGCAGTGACCTGCGCATCATGGTCGGTTGCGGCGCGGCCGGTGCCATTGCGGCCGCCTTCGGGGCACCGCTGACGGGCGCCTTCTACGCCTTCGAGTTGATCATCGGCGTCTATTCCCTGGCCAATGTGGCGGCCGTCATGGCCGGGTCCCTGGGTGGGTTCCTGGCGGCCCAGGCCCTGATCGGGGCCCCGTATTCCATCCACGCCCCCACGGTCGGCAACGTCCAGCCGCTGCACTATGTGGTGCTGATGATCCTCGGCATCGGGGCCTGTGCCCTGGGGATCGGCACCATGCGTGCGGTGGCGCTGGTGGAGCGCGCGTTCGAGCGCAGTCTCATCCCGTCCTGGGCGCGGCCCGCCGTCGGCGGGCTTGCGGTCGGCCTGCTGGCGCTGATCACGCCGCAGGTCCTGGCCGCGGGGCATGGGGCGATGAAGCTCGACATGTCCCTCGACCTCACCGCCCGGCGACTGATGTTCCTCATCGTGCTGAAGCTGACGGCGGCCCTCATCTCCCTCGGGGCCGGGTTCCGGGGCGGGCTGTTCTTTGCCTCCTTGTTCGTCGGTGCCCTGCTGGGCAAGCTCTACGGCATCGTGGCGATCGCGTGGCTTCCCAACCTCGGCATCGATCCCACCGCCTGCACCCTGACGGGCATGGGCGTGTTTGCCGTGGCGGTGGTCGGCGGGCCGCTGACGATGTCCTTCCTCGTGCTGGAGACCACCGGCGACTACAGCCTGACCGGTGCGGTGCTGGCCGCCTGCGTGGCCACCAGCCTGACCGTGCGGGAGGTGTTCGGCTATTCCTTCTCCACCTGGCGGCTGCATCTTCGCGGGGAAAGCATCCGCTCCGCCGCGGACGTGGGATGGATGCGGAGCCTGACGGTCGGGCGGCTGATGCGGCGGGATCCGGCGGCCCTGAGCGCGGATGCGACAGTTGCGGAGTTCCGTCAGGCCTATCCCCTGGGCTCCCGGCACATGGTGATCCTCAGCGAGGCGGACGGCACCTATGCCGGTCTGGTGCCGACGGCCGAGGCACACGCGCCGGAGCTGGATGCCGACGCCGCGACCCGCGGGGTGCGGACCCTGGCCCGCTGGCGCGGGGCTGTCCTGACTCCGGACCTCGGCGTGAAGGACGCCATGGCCCTGTTCGATCGCGCCGAGGCCGAGACTCTCTGCGTGGTCAATGACCCGCGCGCCCGTCAGGTGGTGGGGATGCTCACCGAAACCTATGCCAGCCGGCGCTATGCGGAAGAGCTGGACAAGGCCAACCGCAGTCTCACCGGCGAGGAGGGCTAGGCGGTCGCTGCCGGGCTGGACTGCAGCCAGGCCAGCACCCCATCTGCGGCGGCGGCACCGGTCGCCAGGGTCGCCTGAAGCAGATAGCCGCCCGTGGGGGCCTCCCAGTCCAGCATCTCGCCGGCACAGAAGACACCGGGACGCGACCTCAGCATCAGATGCTCATCCAGCGCTTGCCACATCACGCCCCCGGCGGAGGAGATGGCCCGGTCCAGCGGTTGCAGGCCGGTGACCGTGAGGGCGATGCCCTTCAGAGCCGTGGCCAGGGCAGCCGGCGTGGCGGGCAGGGTGGTCAGGTGCTCCCGCAGCAGCGGCACGGTCAGGGCCGGCAGGCTCGCTGCCTTGCGCAGGCGGTTGGACAGGGATTGATGGGACGGGGTTTCCAGGATCCGGGCGGCCAGGGCGTCGGCCTTGACGTCCGGTCGCAGGTCGATCCACAGGCGGGTCGTCGGCTCCTGCCCGAGCCTGGCTCTCAGGGCCGGTCCCAGGGCGTAGATGGCACCGCCCTCGAGCCCATGGCGCGTGATCACCGCCTCCCCCCGAACCCGCTGATTGCCCACGGTGAAGGCGCAGCCCTTGAGCGGCTGTCCGGCGAACCGGCTGACGAAGGGCTCGGTCCAGGGGATGTTGATGCCGACATTGGCCGCGGCAAACGGTGCTATGGGCGTTCCGGCTTCCGATAGGGCCGATGCCACCGATCCGTCGGAGCCGAGGCGCGGCCAGCTGGCACCGCCCCCCGCGAGGATCACGGCATCGGCCGTCTCGAGGGACACCGTTCCGTCCGGGGCACCGAAGCGCAGCGCCCCGTGGGGATCAAAGCCCAGGAAGATCGAACGGGTCCGGATCGACACCTGCTGCGATGCCAGCCGAGCGAGCCAGGCGCGCAGAAGCGGGGAGGCCTTCATGCTGACCGGAAAGATCCGGTCCGACGGACCGGTGAAGGTGGGCTGGCCGAGGCCTTCCGACCACTGGATCAGGGCATCCCGGTCGAACCGGTCAAGGATGGGCTGCAGAAGGGCCTGGGCGGGGCCGTAGCGGGTCGTGAAGCGCGCCCATGGTTCGGCATGCGTCAGGTTCAGTCCGCCCCGACCGGCCATCAGCAGCTTTCGACCCGTTGACGGCATGCGGTCATGGACGGTGACCGCGCAACCGGCCCGGCTGAGCCGGTCGGCCGCCATCAGGCCCGCGGGACCGCCGCCGACGATCACGACCCGGCTCATGCCTCGATCTCTCCTGCCAGAGCCAGAAAGCCCTCCACGGGGATGGTTTCGGCGCGGGCGTCGGCATCTATTCCGGCCGCGTCGCACAGGGCTGCACCGCCCAGGGCCTTGAGGCTGGAGCGCAGCATCTTGCGCCTCTGGCCGAAGGCGTGGGCCGTGACGATTTCCAGCGCCGCCAGACGGGCGGCAGAGGGACGGTCGTCTGTCCGCAGCACCAGCTCGGCCACGGCGGAGTCCACCTTGGGCGGCGGCGTGAAGGCCCGCGCCGGAAGCGTCATGGCCATCCGCGTTCGCGCCACCGCCTGGGCGATCACCGACAGTCGCCCATAGGCGTCCGACCCGACCGGAGCGGCGATGCGCTGCGCGACCTCCTTCTGGAACATCAGGTGCATGGCTTCCGGTTGCAGGGGGCCGGTCAGCCACTTGATCAAGAGGGGCGTCCCCACGTTGTAGGGGAGATTGGAGATCACCCGCGGAACCCGGCCCGGGGCGTGGGCGGCGATCAGGGCCACCTCGTCCACGGTCAGGGCATCGGCCTCGATCAGGGTCAGGCGTCCCGGAGCCGCAGCGGCGAGTTCTTGCAGCAGCGGCAGGAACCGGGGATCCTTCTCCACCGCGATCACGTGGGCGGCATCGCTCTCCAGCAGGGCCCGGGTCAGGCCACCGGGACCGGGACCCACCTCGATCACGACGGCATCCGCCAGCGGCGCGGCCAGCCGGGCGATCTTCCGCGTCACGTTCAGGTCCAGCAGGAAGTGCTGGCCAAAGCTCTTGCGCGCCAGCAGCCCCTCGGCGGCCAGCGCGTCCCTCAGAGGCGGCAGGTCTGAGAGCCCGGTCATGCCGGCACCCGGGCGCGTCGGTCGGCGGTCTCGTCCGCCAGCCGCAGGGCCGCGATCAGGCTGTCCGGCCGGGCGCGACCCTGACCGGCAATGTCATAGCCGACCCCGTGATCGGGAGACGTGCGAATGATCGGCAGGCCCAGCGTGATGTTCACCCCACCCCAGAAATCCAGGGTCTTGATCGGGATCAGGGCCTGGTCGTGATACTGGCAGATAACGGCGTCGAACTGCGCCCGGGCCCCGGCGTGGAACAGGCTGTCCGACGGGCGGGCGTCGGAACAGTCGATGCCGGACCGGCGCAGGCGCTCGGCCGCGGGATTGATCAGCGCGATCTCCTCGCCGCCCAGCGACCCGCTTTCTCCGGCATGGGGATTGAGGCCGGCCATGGCGAGCCGCGGATGCGCGATGCCGAAGTCCCGCTGCAGGGCCTGGGCCGTGACCTCACCGACCTCAACGATGCGGTCGATGGACAGGGCACCGGGAACGGCGGCGAGCGGTGTATGGATCGTGACCAGCGCGACCCGGAGATCGGCGGCCGTCAGCATCATCACCGGTCCCCGGCGACCGGGCAGGGGCAGGTCTGCCGTCAGATCGGCGAGGTATTCGGTATGTCCGGGAAAGCGAAAGCCCGCCGCATAGAGCGGGGCCTTGGCAATGGGGGCGGTGACCAGCCCGCGGGCGGCACCGGTACGGCACAGGTCAACGCCCGTGCAAATCCACCGCAGGACGGCCGCGGCGTGCGCGGGATCCGACTGGCCTGGGGTGACCGGCGCCTCCACAGCACTGTGCAGCACGGGAAGGGCGTCGGCGAATGTCCGGGCGGCGTCTGCGACATCGGTGATCCGGACGACCGGGCAGCCGCGGCGCGCCAGAAGGTCGGCATCCCCGAGCACGGCAAAGACGGGCCCGCTCTCGTGAAGGGCGGACCAGGCCGCCGAAACGATCTCCGGACCGATACCGGCCGGATCGCCGAGGCTGAGCGCCAGCGGCGGCTGACCGGTCATCGCGCCTCGATGGTGGCCGAGTTGTGCAGGTCGCGGAGGAAGCGCTTGGACAGCATGCTGAGCTCCTCGCCATACAGGCGGTTCTCGATGTCCATCCTGCTCGGCTCATGGTCCCCGCCCTGCCGCTTGCTGCAGACGGCCACCAGATGCAGGCCCTGGCTGGTGTGGATCACGGGGGTCAGCTGGCCGGGCTTGAGGGGCATCACGGCCTGGCTGAAGACCGGGGCCAGTTCCTTGATGTCCACTTCTCCGGTCTCTCCGGCCTTCAGTCCGCCCACCTTGGTAGCCTGGGCCTCCAGGTCATCGCAGCCCTTGAGCTTGGCCGACAGGGCATCCAGACGGGCCGTGGCCGACGCGACCTGATCGGCCGGTGCGCCGGGGGCGAGGGGGAACAGGGCCTGCTTCAGATTGACCATGGTCGACGAGGAGCCCGCCCGCCGGTCGCGCAGCAACAGGATATACACCCCTTCGGGGGTCTCGATCGGCTGGGACAGCTGGCCCGGTGCCAGGCCATCCAGCGCGGCCTGAAGCGGCGGGGCGATGTCACCGGTCACCAGCCAGCCTTCATCGCCCCCCTGCGCGGCCGAGGCTGCGGAGGAGAACTGGCGCGCCACGGCGGGGAACGGCACCCCCTGCTGCAGCTGTTCCAGAAGTTGCTTGGCACCGTTCAGGGCCACGTCCGCGCCGCCCACCCGCTGGGCGTCGAGGAAGATCTCGCTGACGAGGAACTGGGGCTTGGCCGCCGCGGCATTGATCCGGGCAAGGCTGGCCTTGATCTGCTCGTCGCCGATCCGGATGGAGCTGCCGAAGCGCCCTCCCATGTATCGGCGCCAGGCAATCTGGGCCCGGATCTGGTCCCGCAGGGTGTTGATGCTCACCCCGGCATTGGCCAGTTGCTGGGCCAGCTGCTCCAGCCGCAGATTGTTGCCGCGGGCAAGGTCGGTCAACTCGTCGTCGATCTCCTTGTCCGTCGGTTCGATCTTCATCTTCTGCTTGGTCTGGATCCGGCGGATTTCCTGCAGTTGCAGCCGCTCGTCGATCATCCCGCGCAGGGCTTCCCGCTGGAGTTGGGGCGCGTTCTGTTCCGTCGGCTGCACGCCGGACGTGACGATCAGCAGCAGCATCCTCTGCTGCAGGTCGTAGGTGGAGATGACCTCGTCATTCACGGTTGCGGCCACATGGGCCGCGAAGGCGAGGGGGTTGCGGGCAGGTGCGGCCCGGGCGGCCGGGGTGGCCGCGGGGGGCGTCGGACGGGCCGGTGCCGCAGTCTGGGCCATCGCCTGCGCGCCCACCACCGTCGCGAGGATCGTCGCAAGACCCGGGGCGAAGACGGCGAAACGCGACAAATGCATGTGTCTGATCCTGTAGCGACCGAGGACGCCTCTAGCGGTAATCATTGCGACGCGTCCCGATGGCAGGTGTATCGCCGAATGTGACGATACTTAGGCGAATGCCGATCCCGTCCGAGGCTGCGACCTTCGCGCCGAGACCCCGGTAGATCTCGTTGTGGTGATAAAGCCAGTCCACGCGAATGCAATCGTCTTGATAGAAGACGCCCAGCTGGGCCTGCGGGAAGACCCGGTTGCGCATGTCGCGGGTGGCGTTCAACTCCACCCCGATATTGCGGGTGAGGGCCAGTGTGCCGGCGGCGGACATGTCCTCGACCCGGCCTATGACGGAGCGATAGACGATCTGCGGCGTGGCACCCGCCGGGGCGATGTTCGTCGCCAGATAGGTCAGGCCGGACGTGTTGTAGTCATAGCGGAACGATCCCGACAGAGGGCCGAAGCCCGCATTGACCCCGACTTCGTTGCGCTGGAGCGCCAGGGAACTGCGGTCGAGGCGGGTCCGGTTGAACAGGACGAGGTTGGGCATGGGCTGGACGGACACATAGGTGATCCAGTCCGAGGCCGTGTTGCGCAGTCCCGAGGTCGGCGAGAACAGGGGCTGGACGTCGGTATGATAGGCCCGGCCGACGAGGAGCGTGGCCTTGCGTCCGCCGTCGAGGGCGACCGTGGCCCGCCCCGCCAGATTCAGCCGCCCGCCGCCTTCATAGAGGTCGAAGCCGGGGAAACGATTGACGGAGAACAGGGTGCTTTCGTCGAACTCGAAGGCGGTGGAGTCCTCGTTGGGGATGTTCGGATCCAGCTTGGCCCGGGGCGAAACCGCGATCTGGGCCAGCGGCTCGAGGATGATCGAGCCGGTCTGGCCGAGAGGCCGGATCAACGGATAGCTGAAATCGGCACCGGCGGTCAGAATGCTGCGGTCGCTGTTGGATTTTGCCGCCCCGAGATCGGTCTGGGTGCCATTGGTCGCGACCCGCACGAGGCGGGCATTGTCGATGGCATAGGTATCGACCCGGCCCTCGATGAAGGGGTCGACGCGCAGGCCGACGGGCAGGATGAAGCTGCGCCGCCAGTTGGCATTGAGGCTGGCGCGGGTGCTGCTGCTGTAGCTGAGACCCGTCAGTGCCGTGGATGAGGCCAGCGCCGATCCCGCGGCGACCGGTCCGCTCTGCTGGACGCCAGCCGGATCCACGACCGCGACCACGGGGTTCAGGCTGGCCGAGCCGGCGACGGCCGCGTTCAGGTCCGAACGCTGGAGGGACACGGCGCTGCCGGTCAGTTCCAGGCGCCCGCCCAGCAGCCAGCGGTCGAACCGTCCCTCGATCAGGGGGGCCACGGTCGGGAAGGTGGTCTGGTTCTCGAAGGCCGGTGTGTAGTAGGGCGCGCCGTTCACCGTCAGCGTCTTGCCCTTCACCGTCACGGTCGTCGCGCCGACGGCACGCAGGCTCTGGAAGCTTTCGGCGCTCACCGACAGGAAAGAATGGTCGTCCTCGCGCTGGGTGTAGAGCTGTGACAGCAGCCGCGCCGTGTCCGCGCCGAACGGCCCGCGGTCGGCATAGATCTCGCGGATGGTGTACCGGTTGAAGAGGGTCGGGTCGCTGACCCGTTCGACGCCGAAACCCCACTTCCAGGTCTTGTCGATGTCGAACGCACCGCTGCCGAGGATATAGCTGCGGGAGCTCTCATCCCCGTACTTGATGTTGTTGTCGAACTTGCGCTCGTACGAGTACCCGGCACGGATGTCGACCGACCCGGAATAGAACCGCTGGCGATAATGCAGGTTCAGGAACGGGTTCACCGTGGTGTTGATCTGCGGCGAGACGGTCAGGTCCGCCGACGGCGACAGGACCCACAGATAGGGCTGCTCGTAGGACAGCCCGCGCTTGTTGTTGATGCTGATCCGGGGTGTCAGCAGGCCGGAACGGCGCTCTGCCGCCGGGTCCGGGTGCCAGAAGATCGGTGCATAGAAGACCGGTATGCCGAGCACACGGATGACCGCATTTCGGTAGTAGACGACCTGCCGCTCGTGGTCCTGCAGGATCCGGGTGGCCTGGATGGAAAAGGTCGGGACCTTGGTGCTGCCGTCGGCACGGCATGTCTTGCAGGGCGTCAGGACCCCGTGGTTCAGTTCCAGCACATTCTCGTTGCGGCGGATGGCGGCGCCGGCCGTGATGGTGACGTTGTTCTCGAGGCGCGCCGAGAAGGCCAGGGCGACGCCGGTGTTCATCTCGTCGTCCAGATCCATTTCCTGCGCGAACTGCTGGGTCTGGTCCGGATTGATGATGACCACATCGCCGCTGGCGTGGCTGGCGCCGGTGTTGGCGTCGTAGATGATTTTCCGTGCACGGATGATCCGGCCCTGGTAGCGGGCCTCGGCATGGCCCACCGCGGTGATGACCTTGTTGTCCTGATCGTCGATCAGCTGGTCGGCTTCGAGATAGACATCCTTGGGACCCAGCCCGTCATCCGGCAGGACCGGCGGTGGCGGTCGGGGGGCATGATGAGAGGTCTTGTCCGGCTTGGCCGCGGTCGCCCCCATCGCCGGGGCCGCACCGAGGGCGAGCATGCTGACCAGCACGAACAATGATCGCTGCGTCCTGGCCGCCAAGTCCCGAATCCCTTCCGTCACGATGCCATCGGCCCGACCGCGCCGCGCGGTTCGAACCTGATGAGCGCCGGGCACCGCGTCAACCATCTTCGGTGTAGCAGAGCAGGGTGAAGCCGGACAACAGGGCCAGAAGCGGCGGGGTCAGGGCTGCGAAGAAGGCCGGGATGACGTCGGCCCGTCCGAGGGAATTGCACAGCTGATTCAAGAAGAAGATGGCAAATCCCAGACCCGCGCCGGAGGCCGCGAGGCGCGCCAGTCCTCCCAGCCGGACCAGACGCAGAGAGAAGGCCGCCGCGAGCACGGCCATGCCGCCGAACATGAACGGCGTGGCCAGCAGCTGGTCGAACTGCAGGCGGTAGGCAGTGGCGGAAAATCCCGCCCGTTCGGTTCGGGAAATGACCTGGGGCAGGGACCAGAAGGGGACGGCCGCCGGGGCGGCAAATCGCTCGAGGGCCGTTCGCTCATCGAGGGTCGAGGGCAGGGAAAAGGAGCCGTACTGTTCCGACTGAGCCCCGGGCTCGGCAGACCTGGCACCCGACAGCAGCCACTGGCCGGCCTTCAGCACGGCCTCCCGCGCCTCGACCCGCTGGCGGAAATCCAGGTGCCCGTCCGGCCGGACGGCATAGCGGAACAGGGATACGTCCAGCAGGCGGGTGCCGATGCCCGGTGCCCGCGCCCGTGCCCGGATGATCACCTGGGTGCGTCCATCCCCCTGGCGCAGCCAGATGGGCCTGTGCAGGTCGCCCAGATAGTTCTCCATGAGGGCAGCCTCCCGCCGCTGGAACTCCGCGTTCAGGGCCGAGGCGATGGGGTTGAGGGCCAGGACTGTCACAACGCCGAGGCTCATGGCCGCGAGGGCTGCCGGGAAGG
>DAINBM010000024.1:0-12887 GCA_036732965.1 Caulobacteraceae bacterium
CGAGACCCGCCCCCTTGATCGGGCCGGCATAGTCGACCACGCCGTCCGCCGGGCTCAGGACCGTGGCGGCCGCCGCCGTTCGCCAGGCCACACCCGTGCTGCGGCGACGATCCTCCCCCGCCCGCTGGATGGCACTGCCGAACCGGCGGACCACCTTGCCGTGGACGGGGGCCTCGAGGCGCAGGTCGGTGATCCCGTCCAGCGATCCGTGCGCGGCCGCCGGGGGGTCCGCATGCGAGAGATCCCCGACCAGCTCCTCGGTGGAGCCCGCCCGCGCCGCCGCCGTCGCGGCCCGGCGGGCGGCGTCCGGATCGCCTGTGACCTCGAGATGGGTCTTGGCCGCCACCAGCTGGTCAATCCGCGCCCGGCGTTCGGCATCGGCGCTCTCCGCGCTCAGCAGGGCCGCGCCGGCCACGGCCGCGTCCCGCCGGATGCGGTTCAGCTCGTTGGCCTCGTCCACATAGGTGCGGCGGCGGGCCTCCAGCTCCGGCAGCACGGCGCGGATCAGGATGGCGGCGCGGACCGCGTCCCGGGCGGAGCGGGGATTGACCAGAAGGGCCGGGGGCGGGTTCCGGCGGAACATCTGCAGGGCCCCCAGCATCTGCACCAGGCTGTCCCGGTTGGCCCCCATCCGCCGGTCGAGGTCGGCCTGGCGGGCATTCAGTTCCATCAGCCGCTCCCGCCAGGCGTCGGAGGTCGTGTCCCCCGCCCGCTGCGCGCGACCGAGGCGAACCAGTTCCTGACGCAGGCGTTCCAGCTTCTGTGCGCTCGCCGGGACGGCGACGATGCCTCTCTCCGGAGCGGGGGTCTGCGCCGCCGACCGGCCGGGGGCGGCAAGCCAGACCAGGGTGGTCAGCAGGAGGGGGATCAACGGGCGCATCGTGGCTCACCCGTGCCATGCTTTGCCGCCCCCGCCAACGGGATCAGTCCCGGTGGTAGGGGGTTCCAGCGGCGATGCTGAAGGCGCGGTAGATCTGCTCCGCGAGCATCACCCGGGCCAGCGCATGAGGCCAGGTCTGAGGGCCGAAGGCGAGGCGCGAGCGGGCGGCGGACTTCACGGCCTCCGACAGGCCGTCGGCCCCGCCGATGACGAAGGCCACCCGGCGCTCGCCGGTGTCCCGAAGCCGGGTCAGCCGGTCGGCAAAGGCACGGGAGGTGAAGGTCTCCCCGTGCTCGTCACAGGCAATCAGGTGCGTCCCGTCCCCGCAGGCCGCCAGCAGGGCGTCGCCCTCGGCCAGCTTGCCCGGCTTGCGGCTTTCCACCTCGAGGATGTCGACGGGGCCCAGTGCCAGGGACCGGCCCTGCGCCGTGGCCCGGGCGGCATAGTCCCGCGCCAGCCCGGCTTCCACCGAACGGCCCAGGCGATGCATGGCAAGGATGTCGACGCGCATCCGGTCAGCCGATCAGCTGTCGGCGCTCTCGACATGGCTGCCCGCGTCGGCCGGGCGGGGGGGTGCGCCGGGGGTCTCCAGCGACCAGATCTGCTCGATCCGGTAGAAGGCGCGGACCTCGGGGCGGAACAGATGGATGATCACGTCCCCCGCATCGATCAGCACCCAGTCGGCCTGCGGCATCCCCTCCATGTGGGCCTTGCCGTGTCCGGCGTCCTTCAGGGCGCGGGCCAGATGGTCGGCAATGGCGGCCACATGCCGCTGGGATCGGCCGGACGCGACCACCACATAGTCTGCGATGGGGCTCTTGCCGCGCAGATCGATGACCACCGTGTCCTCGGCCTGATCGTCATCCAGCTTGCCCTCGATCAGGGCGAGAAGGGCTTCCGGATCGCCGCCGAAGGCCGTGAATTCCTCGAAGTCACTGGCGGGCTGCGGGCCGCTGACGCCGCCGGGGGCGATGTCGGAGGTCTCGGTCTCGAGGGCGGACAGCTCGGCGTCATTGGCGTCCAGGGACGGGACAAAGGCGTCCTCGCCGGTCAGTTCCGGCTTGGGATCAGAAGACAGTGGATGTGCTCCATCGGGCGGGGATTGTCGGGATTGACCGGTTCCCTAGCACATCGGGCGGCAAACAGCCAGTTTGGCGGCGCCGCCCCCTTCGCAGGGGCGACGGATCCGTCCTAAGAGTAGCCGCATGGACCCCACTTCCGACCCGCCCGCCCGACCGACCGCCGCCCCCGTCCCGCCGGTGGTGATCCTCGACCAGCCGCAGCTGGCGGAAAACATCGGCGCAGCGGCGCGGGTGATGGCCAATTTCGGCCTGACGGAGCTGCGCCTGGTCAATCCCCGGGACGGCTGGCCGCAGGATCGGGCCTGGGCTTCGGCCTCCGGGGCGGACTGGGTGCTCGACGACGCGAAGGTCTTTCCGACGGCGGCGGCGGCCATGGCTGATCTGACCCTGGTGCATGCCACCACGGCCCGCCCGCGGGAGACCCAGCTGCCGGTCCTGAACCCCCGCCAGTCCTCCGCCGCCCTGCGCCAGGCCGAGGGGGAGGGGCAGCGCACCGGCCTGCTGTTCGGGGCCGAGCGGGCGGGGCTGGAAACCGCCGACATCGCCCTTTGCCATGCCATCGTCACCCTGCCGGTGGCGCATGTCCACCGGCAGGGTGACGATGGACATGCGCCACCGGTCCCTGAACCTCGCCCAGGCCGTGGCGATCAATGCCTATGAGTGGCGGATGACGGTGGATGACGGCCCCACCCCGATCTTCCGCGACAATCCGCCCCCGGCCACGGGGGAGGCCATGCTCGGCCTGTTCGGGCAGCTGGAGACGGAGCTCGAGGCCGCAGGCTTCTTCCATCCGCCGGAAAAGACCCCGGCCATGGTCCGCAACCTGCGGGTGGCCATCGGTCGCGCCCGCTTCTCCGAACAGGAGGTGAAGACCTTCCGCGGTGTGATCACCGCCCTGGTCCGCGGCCGGGGCCGGACACTCGCCCGGCTGGCCGCCCGCCTCGAGGACCGGGACAAGCCCTAGACGGCGGTATCCGGTCGCCGGACCGCCTGGGAGACCGCAGGCTGGCCGGGGCAGGGGGTCGGGCGCAGATGGCGTTCCGTCTGGGCCGGGAACCGTGCCAGCGCGGCCGCCGGTCGGATGGGGCGTCGCACCAGTTCCCCGGCGCAGTTGGGGCAGACGCCGCCGAGCCGGTCGACGGCACAGGCCGGGCAGAAGGTGCATTCGAAGGTGCAGATATAGGCAATGGCTGCCGGCGGCAGATCCGCATCGCAGCACTCGCAGTTGGGTCGCAGGCTGAGCATGGCGTCACCCTTTCCCTCGTCTGGTCAAGCGGGGTCGCCGGACATCCCGGTGCGACGGGTGGGCGAGAGGTCTTCAACCGTCAAGGCCTTGCATCCGGGGCGGCGAGCAGATCATCCAGTGCCGCGAACTGTTCGGGCCAGGCCCCCGTGCCGCCGGACGCAATGGCCGCGTCGAGGGCCTCCTTCGCGGGATAGAGGTCGTGCACGACCACCTCGGTCCGGCCATCGGTCTCATGGAATGTGACCGTGGTCACCGCACCGTCCGCACCTTCCTCGTTGGTCCAGATGAGGCGGGTGGGAGGCGTCGCCTCGAGATACCGGCCGAAGAAGGCCATGGGCTCAGCCGCGGCCGGATGACGGAACACGTAGCGGTAGGATCCTCCGGTGCGGATATCGGTCTCGCAGGACACGAAGGTGATGCCGAAGGACGCGGGCATCCACCACTGCAGGATCAGGTCCGGTGTCGTCCAGGCCGCAAACACCCTGTGTGCCGGTGCGTCGAAGGTGCGTGTCACCGTCAATTCCCGGTCCGACGTCCGTTCGACTGGGGTCGGGTGTGTCATTGTCGGTCTCCTTGCATGGCCGGATCTCCCCGTCCTTGCGCCCCGGGTGTCGGAGCGGGAGGGCCGGACGGGCCAGCGCAGGGACTGTCTAGCCTGCGGACCCGTTCCGGCAAGGGGCTGTCGCCGATGGGCCGGTGTTTCGGCGGTCCGGCTTGACTCCCGGACGCCTCGCCGTCATACACCCCGCTTCGCTGTTCCGGATGCCTCGCGCCCGGGACCTCGAACGCATGACGGATGATCTGAAGGCCGCCGTTGCAATCGCCTTTCCATGGAGGGGAGGCCGGCCCGGGTCGAACTGGAAAGAACCACGATGTCCAAGCGCCACTCGGCGAAATACAAGATCGACCGCCGCATGGGGGAGAACCTCTGGGGTCGCCCCAAGTCTCCGGTCAATCAACGCTCCTACGGCCCGGGCCAGCACGGCCAGCGCCGCAAGTCCAAGGTGTCCGACTTCGGCCTGCAGCTGCGCGCCAAGCAGAAGCTGAAGGGCTACTATGGCAACATCACCGAAAAGCAGTTCCGCCGGATCTATGACGAGGCCGCCCGCCGCAAGGGCAACGCCTCGGAGAACCTGATCGCCCTGCTGGAAAGCCGTCTGGACGCCGTCGTGTACCGCGCCAAGTGGGTGCCGACCCCGTTCGCCGCCCGTCAGTTCGTCAATCACGGCCACGTGCTGGTGAACGGCAAGCGCGTCAACATCGCTTCCTACACCGTCAAGCCGGGCGACGTGATCGCCGTGCGCGAGCGGTCGCGCAACATGGCGCTGGTGCTGGAAAGCCTGCAGTCGCCGGAGCGGGACGTGCCGGACTATTACGAAGTCGACGGCAAGGGCATGGAAGTGAAGTTCGTCCGCGCCCCGGAACTGTCCGACGTGCCGTTCGCCGTGAAGATGGAACCGAACCTGGTCGTCGAATACTATTCGAGCTGATCCCGACGGCGGTGTACCGCCGCACGGACCTGCCGACAGGACAAGGCCCCGGAGAGCATCTCCGGGGCCTTTCTTCATGGCGGAATGGCGGGCCCGGTCAGCGCCGAAGCAGCAGCAGGCTGCCGTAGACGATCAGGGCGATCACGCCCCACAGGCCGGTCGAGGCTGCGACCACGAAGGCCAGGGCCCGGCGCGGGCTCCAGCGGTCGTCTGTCGGGACGGCGGGTACGCTGCCAGCCTCCCGATACCGATGGCCGACACCGGATCCGGACCGGCCGCGGCGACCGAAGGATGGCTGGGTGCGCGACGGCTGGCTACGCGACGAGTGACTACGCGACGACTGACTACGCGACGACTGGCTACGCGACGACATGACCAAGGGTTCCCTCCCCCGATGCAAAGGGTGTGGAGGGGATCATAACCGGAGCGGCATCCGGAACTACAGGAAATGCGACCTTGACGCGAAATTCGACGTGAAGTTAACTTGCGGTGACAATCGCGTCAGTTCACCTGAGAATCAGGCCTCGGCGAGGAGCCCCTTCTGCACCAGAAAGGGCTTCAGCTCCCCGCTCTGGAACATTTCGCGCACGATGTCCGAGCCGCCGATGAACTCGCCTGCAACATAGAGTTGCGGAATGGTCGGCCAGTCGGAGAAGGCCTTGACCCCCTGGCGCAGGGCCTCGTCCTGGAGCACGTCCACGCCGACGAAGTCGACGCCCAGATGGTCCAGCACCTGGACGACGAGGGCGGAGAAGCCGCACCGGGGCTGGTCGGGAACTCCCTTCATGAACAGGACCACCGGATGCTCCGCAAGGGTCCTGGAGATGAAGGCGTGAACCGCCGCCTCCGGGCTTTCGTTGACTGCGTCGGACACCTGGATCTCCCTGGTCGCCGGGATCGGCCCGGACTGCGGGTGCACCGGGCACCCCGGCCACAGACCTAGAACTGCAAACGGACGGTTTCAAGGCCTGTGCGCCATCGCGGGCGCTTTCCGACGGACCGGGGACCGGACCGTAGAGGAAAACGCTCTGGATATAGGGGGTTATCAGGGCGAGTCCGATCCAGTGAGATCCGACCTCGGCCTAGTCGATGTCCGACACCCGGGCCAGTTCGATCTGGGCAGGGACCCCCGCGGGCAGTTCCCGCTCCACCACGCCTGCGAGGTGGGCGATGGTCTCGGCGGAGGTCGCGGATATCTGGATGGTGCAGAGGGAGGGCTCGGTCAGGGCGTAGGCGAGGCAGATCTGGTCTGCATCCCATTCCCGGACCCGCTCGAGGAAGTGATACGGGGACGGTCGCCCGGATTGCCCCCGGGGCGTCCGCGCCGGGCCCAGGCCAAATCCGAGAAGTCCCGATCGCCGGGCCGGTTCCGCCGTCTGCGCGCTCAGCGAGGCGCGAACAGCGGCGGGATAGTAGTCGTATCCGATCACCGTCAGTCCGCCATGGATCGCCGTGCGCATGCGCGAGCGCGTTGTCCAGCTGGCCCGGAGGTTGTACGGCGCGGCATAGATGTCCACGGCTGCATCGGCCAGCAGCTTGTCGACGGCCTCGCTGTCGCCGCGGATGCCGATGAACCGCAGCCGCCGCGCCTGTCGCGCCGCTTCGACGGTCGCGCGGAAGACGGGGTCGAGCTCGCCGGGCTGGGGATCCTCGATCATCAGATAGTCGATCCATCGAAGGCCGGAGGTGCGCAGGGCGTCCTGCAGCAGCCGGATGACCGACCCCCGATCGAGCAGCCGATGTCCGTTGCCGGTGTCGAGGGGCACCCGCAGTCCGACCATGACCATCCGCCGCTCCAGCGTTGCGATGGCCTGGCCGATCGCATAGAGGGCATCCAGATCATCTGCCCGGGCCTCATAGCAGTTGATCCCGGCCTCCAGCGCACCGACCACCAGGGCGTTGAGGTCCGCCGGGGTCAGGCTGTCGTCGTCCAGTGACAGGCATAATGCCGAGATGGCCTGCCCACCCTCGCTGAAGGAGCGATACCGCACGGTCAGTCTCCCGCCGGCGGTGCCGTTTCCAGCGCCAGGGCGTGCAGCTCGGCACCCATGCGGCCCTGGAGGGCGGCATAGACCAGCTGGTGCTGGCGGACGCGGGACAGGCCGGCGAAGGCTGTGGACACGATGCGGGCGCGGTAGTGGTCGCCGTCGCCGGCCAGATCCACGATCTCGATCTCCGCATCCGGGAAGGCCGCGCGGAGAAGCGCATCAAGATCGTTCGCGGGCATCGGCAAGGCGTGGCTCTCCCGTCGGTCCGGCATTGTGCCGGATTGCGTCCTATAGGGTGATTTGCAGGCTTTCAGAGACGCCTGTCACCCGTCCAGAGTGGATTTATTGTCAATTTCCGGTTCAAGGCTATGAAATCGCGTGTAGTCGATCACCCGGTGGCCATCGGCTCCGACCGTCAGAATGTCCGCCAGCTGCCGGTTCCAGACGATGTCCTCGGGTCGGTAGGCGTGCCGGGCGTGGATGCGCTGGGCGAAAGTCTCGTCCACGCCTGCCACGATGACCAGGATCTCGACCTTGTCCTCCGCCAGGCTTTCGGGCGTGGCGCCGAAGAGGGGGGACGTCTCGTCGACCACGTGCAGGATCATCCATGACAGGGCAAACAGAGGCGACCGGGACCGGACGACCTTGAGGTCCAGCAGGCGACGCACCCGCATCCCCTCCTGGGTGACCACCTGCCGGGCGAGGCTGACCGTGACCTCCGCGTCGAGGATCTGGTTGGCCCGCTCGTTGGCGCAGCGGAAGATGAGGGTCGGCTGGCCGTCAAAGGGAGAGAGGGTGGCGAACTGCGAGAACATCACCCGGGCGGTGGGGCGCGAGACCCGGGCGAAGATGATGCCGGTCAGCACCGCCACCGCGCCAAGGCCGACAAAGCTCTCCACCGTCACCAGCAGATTGGTGTAGAGGTCCGCGGGGGCCATGCCGCCGTAGCCGATGGTGCCGAAGGTCTGGACGCTGAAGAAGAACGCGTCGGCGAGGGCGCCGAGGTGGTCCCCAAGGCCGGCCGGCGACTTCAGGGCACCCCCGGCCACGCCGGAGCGGTCGAGCCAGAACAGCAGGGCGAAGACCCCGTTGATCGCCAGATAGGTCAGGGCCGACAGGCTCAGGAAGCGCGGCCAGGAGGCGGTCAGCAACTGGTGGTACAGGTCGTCCACGCCGGCCCGGCGTCGGCCGATGACCTCGATGCGGTTCGGTGTCTCCCGTCGACCGGATGGGCGCGAGAGTGTGACGTACTCCGACCGTTGATGCGGGGCGGCTGGCCCGTCGGGCTCGGAGTCGGGTCGGGGAGCGGCGGCGGTCATGCGGGGCGCGGTCCATTGTGGCTGGGTCCTGTCTTAGCAGAACAGGGGTCGCGGCGCAGCTTTGCGGAAACATGGCCTCCGTGTGCGGCGGTGTTTGCGAAAGGGCCGCGATTCCGCTAACCTGACGGTTCAATTTTTGAGTGGCCGGCGACCACAGATTCTGCGCGCGCTAGATGAAACATCCGCGCGCGCTTTTTCGTTCCTGGATCCCCGCCGCTGTCCGGAGTGATGAATGACCCGCCGCAAGAAGCTCTATGAAGGCAAGGCCAAGATCCTTTACGAGGGACCGGAGCCGGGCACCCTGATCCAGTACTTCAAGGATGACACCACCGCGTTCGACGCCACCAAGAAGGCGGTGCTCGAGGGCAAGGGGGTGATCAACAACCGGATCAGCGAGTTCATCATGACCCGGCTGGCCGGCATCGGCGTGCAGAATCACCTGATCAAGCGGCTGAACCTGCGGGAGCAGCTGATCCGCGAGGTGGAGATCATCCCGCTGGAGGTGGTCTGCCGCAACATCGCCGCCGGCTCCATCTCCACCCGCCTGGGCATCCCCGAAGGAACGCCGCTGCCCCGGTCGATCATCGAGTTCTTCTACAAGAAGGACGAGCTGCACGACCCCCTGGTGACGGAAGAGCACATCACGGCCTTCAACTGGGCGGCGACCCAGGAGATCGACGACATCCTGGCCATGACGCTGCGGGTGAACGATTTCCTCACCGGCATGTTCTCCGCCGTCGGGATCACCCTGGTGGATTTCAAGATCGAGTACGGCCGGATCTACGAGGGTGACTTCAGCCGGGTGATCCTGGCCGACGAGATCAGTCCCGACAGCTGCCGCCTGTGGGACTCCACCACCAACGAGAAGCTGGACAAGGACCGGTTCCGCCGGGACCTCGGCAATGTCATCGAAAGCTATACCGAGGTGGCCCGTCGCCTCGGCATCATGAAGGAAATGCCCACGGTCATCCAGGGCGGCATCACCGGAGGCGCATCGTGAAGGTCCGTGTGGAAGTGTTCCTGAAGCCCGGCGTGCTGGACGTGCAGGGCAAGGCCATCGAGGCGGCGCTCGGCGGTCTGGGCTTTGCCGGTGTGTCGGATGTGCGGGTCGGGCGGATCATCACCCTCGACATCGCCGGTGACGACCGGGCGAAGGCCGAGGCCGAGGCCCGGTCCATGGCCGACCGTCTGCTCGCCAATGCGGTGATCGAAAGCTACAAGGTGGAGGTGGCCTGATGGCCGGTCCGGGCTTCCATCTGGCCCAGATCAACATCGCTGCCTTCCAGACCCCGCCGGAGGATCCGGCCAATGCCGAGTTCTTCGCTGCGCTGGACCGGGTCAACGCCCTGGCCGACGCGGCGCCCGGCTTCGTCTGGCGGATGCTGGGAGACGGGACCAACGATGCCACCGGCATCCGCGCCTATCCGGACCCCCGGATCCTGATCAACCTGTCCGTCTGGACGGGGCTCGCCGAACTGGGAGCCTTCGTCTATCGCAGCGGTCATCTCGAGGTGATGCGTCGTCGCCATCAGTGGTTCGAGAGCCTGCCGGTCTACATGGCCCTCTGGTGGGTTCCCGCCGGACAGGTTCCATCGGTGGAGGACGGCAAGGACCGCCTGGACCGTCTCGCCCGCCTCGGCCCGACGGCGGAGGCCTTCAGCTTCCGCCAGCCCTTCACGCCCGACGGCCGCCCCGTCGCCATCGACCAGCCCCAGCAGGACCCGCCATGAAATCCGCCGTCATCGTCTTCCCCGGCTCCAACTGCGACCGGGACTGCGCCGTGGCCATCGAGCGCTCCACGGGCTTTCCGGCCCAGATGGTGTGGCATACCGAAACCAAGCTCGACGACGGGCTGGATCTGGTGGTCCTGCCCGGCGGCTTCTCCTATGGGGACTATCTGCGCTGCGGGGCCATGGCCTCCCTCTCCCCCGTGATGGCGGAGGTCAAGCGCCTGGCGGAGCGGGGCGTGGCCATCGTCGGCATCTGCAACGGCTTTCAGGTCCTGTGCGAGGCGGGCCTGCTGCCGGGGGCCCTGCTGCGCAATGCCGGTCTGAAATATGTCTGCAAGGCCGTGACCCTGGATATCGTCAACGGGCAGACCCGCTTCACCAGTGCCTATGGCCAGCAGCGCGAGGCGGTGATGACGGTCGGCAATGGCGAGGGCAACTACTTTGCCGACGACGCCACCCTGGACCGACTGGAGGGCGAGGGCCGGGTGGTGTTCCGCTATCGCGACAATCCCAACGGCTCCTCCCGGGGGATTGCCGGGATCGTCAACGGCGCGGGCAATGTGCTGGGGATCATGCCTCACCCGGACCGGGCCTTCGAGGCCGACCTCGGCTCCGCCGACGGGGCCAGGCTGTTCCAGAGCGTGGCCGCAAGCGCCCTGCAGCCGGTGTGATCTGCGGGGTTCGAGACGCCCCTTCGGGGCTCCTCGCCCTGACGAACGCTTATTACCCTTCGTCATCCTGAGAAGGGCCGGCACAGCCCGTCTCGAAGGACGCTGTTCCTGTTCTGCGGGGTTCGAGACGCCCCGTTCCGGGGCTCCTCACCATGACGAGTGTTATTGGTGTTCCCCACCCTTCGTCATCCTGAGGAGGGCGAAGCCCGTCTCGAAGGACGCTAGGACCGCTTCGCCTGCCGGACGTTGTGGCTGTTCCGCAGGGCGATCTCGTCGAGGCCCGCATTCTCGATGCGCAGGTCGCTGCGGGCCCTCTGCAGCCGGGCGAGCTCGGCCACATGCTCCACTTTCTTCAGGGCCTCGAAGGCCTGCGACAGGGCGTCGCGGGCCCCTTCCGCCTCCAGGGTGATCTCCGTCAGCTGAGCCTCCAGCCGGGCGCGGCGGAGCTTCCAGGCCTTCACATAGTCGGGATGGCACCAGGCGACGGACGGATCGACGCTGGCCCGCAGCTTCTCCTCCTCCGCCTCGAGATCGAGGGTGTCCATGGCCTGCTCTGCCGCATCCTGACGGTCGAGGATCTCCTTCAGGCGCTTCTGCAGTTCGTCCACCTCGTAGGTGGAGATCCGGATCAGGCTGTCCGACCAGCTCATGCCTCACCCCCGCCGTTCAGCAGCCCGTCCAGCAAGGCAAAGGACTGGTCCAGCGGGGTGGCCTCGTCCTTCCTCTGGGTCAGGAACGCCTCCAGAGCCGGATTGAGCGCGATGGCCCGGTCGATCTGCGGGTCCGAGCCCCGGCGATAGGCCCCGATGCGGATCAGCTCCTCCATATTGGCATAGGCCGCCAGGGTCTGGCGGGCACTGCGCACCACCTCCTGCTCGAAGGGGGTCTGGCAGCCGGGCATGGTCCGGCTGATGGACTTCAGCACATTGATGGCCGGGAAGCGGCCGCGCTCGGCGATGGCGCGTTCCATGACGATGTGGCCGTCCAGGATCCCGCGCACGGCATCGGCGATGGGCTCGTTGTGGTCATCTCCGTCCACCAGCACGGTGAACATGGCCGTGATTGGCGCGGCGGTGGTGCCATCGGCGCGGATCGGCCCGGGCCCGGCCCGTTCCAGCAGCTTCGGCAGTTCGGAAAACACGGTGGGGGTGTAGCCCTTGGTGGTGGGGGGCTCCCCGGCGGCGAGGCCGATCTCCCGCTGGGCCATGGCGAAGCGGGTGACGCTGTCCATCATGCACAGCACCTCCTGGTCCTGGTCCCGCAGATATTCGGCGATGGCCAGGGTGGCATAGGCGGCCTGGCGACGGGTCAGGGCCGGCTCGTCGGAGGTGGCCACCACCACCACGGCGCGCTTCAGCCCCTCCTCGCCCAGGGTCTCCTCGATGAATTCGCGGACCTCGCGGCCCCGTTCGCCGATCAGACCCACGACCACGGCGTCGCACTCGGCTTCCCGGGCGAGCATGGACAGGAGTACCGACTTGCCGACTCCGGACCCGGCGAAGACCCCCAGGCGCTGGCCGCGGCAGCAGGTGGTGAACACGTCCATGGCCCGGACCTTCAGGTCCAGCCGCGCCCCGACCCGCCCCCGGGCGTGGGCCGCGGGGGGCGGCGTGCGCAGGGGGTAGGGGACGGGGCCCTGGGGCAGGGGGCCCTTGCCGTCGATGGGCTCGCCGAAGGCATTCACGATCCGGCCCCGCCAGGCGAGGGTGGGGCGCAGGGCCCCGCCCTGGGGCAGGATGCGGATCTCCGCCCCGGGGGCCACGCCCTCCACCGCGCCGAAGGGCATGAGCAGGGCCCGATTCTCGCGAAAGCCCACCACTTCGGCGGCGAGGGAGGGCGCATTGTGCCGGTCGATGTCCACCCGGGCCCCCACGGACAGGCGGGTCAGCCCGCCCCGGGCCTCGATCAGCAGGCCATGCACGGCCGCCACCCGGCCGGACACCTGGACGGGATCGACCCTCTCAACAGCGGCGATCAGGCTACGCAAGCAAAAGGCTCCCCACGAACGCGATCAGCTTCGTTGATGCGCGTTAACCCGGAGTGAAGGCGGCGGTAAGGATTTGCGCGGTTCGAGACGGCCCTTCGGGCCTCCTCACCATGACGACTGTTGTAGAACCTTCGTCATCCTGAGGAGGACAGGCACGGCCCGTCTCGAAGGACGCCGGTCCCTACAGTACCCCCAGCATGCTGGCCACCAGCGGGTGGCGGACGATGTCCACGTCCTTCAGCCGCACCACGGACACATCGTTCAGGGCCTCCAGCCGGTTGGCCACGTCCCCGAGGCCCGACACGCCGGGCAGCAGGTCCGACTGGTTGGGGTCGCCGGTAATGACCATGGTGGAGTGCCAGCCCAGCCGGGTCAGCAGCATCTTCAGCTGCACATAGGTGCAGTTCTGCGCCTCGTCGATCACCACGAAGGCGTTGTTGAGGGTGCGGCCGCGCATGAAGCCGACGGGGGCGATCTCGATCAGGCCTTCGGCC
>DAINBM010000025.1:0-12783 GCA_036732965.1 Caulobacteraceae bacterium
TCAGGGCCAGCACCTGGCGGGTGAGCTCCGACCCGATGGTCCCGCCGGCACCCGTGACCATCACGGTCCGCCCGGAGATCAGGGCGGCGGCCCGGGCCTGATCGAGACGCCGGGGCGGTCGGTCCAGCAGGTCTGCCGCCTCGACGGGGGAGGCCAGGCTGCCCGGCCCCCGTCGGCGAACCACCCGGGCCCGGGTCTCTGCGGCGGCGGCCACCACCTGCTGCATCAGCGCCCGTCCGGGACGCAACTCGGCCAGGATCACCCGGACCTCGGGACCGTCCTCGGCGGCGGCCTGCAGCACCGCGCCCAGCTGCTCGAGCCCGCCAAGGACCTCGACCCCGTCGATCAGGCCGCCATCCGCCGGTTCGCTGGCCGTGACGACCCCCCGGAACCGGAACCTCTGGCCGCCGAGGCGACGAACCTCCGACAGGTACTCGGCGGCTGCGGCATGATCGCCGACGATCACGGCCCAGGGGGCGCTGCGATCCTCGAAGCGCAGGGCCGCGGCAAGGTCCCCCCGCCGCCAGACCCGAACGGCCAGGCGGGATGCGGTGAGGAGCAGCACCAGCAGGGGGGCCTCGATCAACAGGCCTGTCCGGGGGAAGTCGGTGAGCCGGTCGGTGAGGAACAGGGTGGGGACCAGGACCAGATTGGCGAAGGCAACCGCCTGGGCGATGCGCAGCACGTCGCTCAGGGTGGTGAAGCGCCAAAGGCCCCGGTGCAGGCGAAGGAACGGGTAGACCACGGCGGTGATCACGGCAAAGGCGACCGTGGCCCGCCACACCATGTCGGCCGGCAGGGGCTTGGGCTCGAACCGGTATCGCCAGACCAGGACCGTTGCCATCAGGCCTGCGGACAGGGTCACGTCATAGGCATGGGCCAGCCACTGGCTGAAACGATGCGGAATGGGGCTCTTCAGGATCAAGCGGGCGTGCCCCCCGGTGCCTTGCCCCGGCGGCGGACGGTCTCCGTCGCCGGATCGACGGGGGTGAGTTTCCAGCGGACCCGCACGCCTTCGGCCGTGGACGGAACCGCCCCCCGCAACAGGACCTGGGTGCTTCGCCGCGGCTGGCCGTCGAGACAGACAAGGGTCGGTTCCAGGGTCACGTCCTGAGCATCATTGCGAAGCCACCAGCCCTGATCGGCCGCCCCGCGGATCAGCACGCTGCGGTCATCCCTCGCCAGAGACACCTGCACCCCCGGTGCCAGATGAAAGCGGATGGCATATGGCACGATCTCCGGTCGGCGACGATCCCTTCCGGGCAGAAAGGCGTCTTCGCCCCGCAGTTCCGTCGTCGTGTGATCCAGGAACAATCGCCGGACATGGGTCAGGCCGGGGGTCGCCAGCCATCCGTCGTGCTGCAGCTCCAGCCAGCTCCCCTCGTCGGTGACCGTGCGTTGCACCGACACGGTCCGGGTGCCGGGCACCAGCCGGGCCCCCAGTCCCGCCCGACGCAGCCCCGTCAGCACCCGCCCCGGCGAACCCGGGCCGAGGGCTGCGGTGGATCCGCCCGCGATCCGCCGCAGGGGGTCGGGAAGGGGGCCGGACGGGGTCCAGCCGCAACCGGTGATCACCCTCACCCCGTCGCAGACCACTTCGAGGGCCAGGGGCTGGTCGCAGGCCGACAGGCTGAAGGCCCCTTCGGCGGCCGGGGCCCCATCCACCAGCACCTCGATCCTGCGGCTGGCGATCCGGTGGAAGCCCCCGCGTGATGTCTCCGCGGCGGGACCGGATGCCGGGTCGAACTGCACCAGGGCCCCGTCCACCGTATTGGCATCCACCGCCGAACCGCCCTGGAAGCTGGCCAGCCGACCATCCCTCAGGCGCAGGAAGGCGGTGGTGGTCGTGAGCGCCTCGAGGGCGCGGCTGAGCTCCGCCGGGGGTGGCAGGCCCCGCTGGGTCAGAAGGTCATCCAGGGTCAGCAGATCATAGAGCAGCTCCAGCCCCTGCTGGGGGGAGCGGCTGGCGATCCCGCCATCCCGGCCGACCCCCCGGTCCAGCCACCGGGCAAGGCGGGGCAGCAGTCGCCGCAGCAGGGCACCGCCCACCGGATCGGCCAGGGCCCCGGCACCGATGCAGGCCACGGTCAGCCGCTCGGCGCGGCGGATGTCGGGCCCGGTGATGTCCGCCAGCCGTCGGGTGTGGCGCGCCAGCATCACCGCCAGCAACCGGGCCTCCGCGTCCGAGGCGTGCGGCGCCATCCGGTGGGCCCCGCAGGCCAGATGGAAGGTCCGCCGTTCGAGGGTCTCGGATCCCCAGACAAAGGGGGCCGGGCGCTCGAACTCGGCCCGCCAGGTGACAAACAGCCGCAGGGCCTCGCGCTCACCCGCCGGGCCCGCGGCCAGCAGTCCCGGAAGCCAGCTGAATTGGTGAAGCGCGACGGCAAAGCGCCGCGACGGGCTCGGCCGGTCCCAGGGGTCGCCGTGCACCCCGATCTCGGACTCCGTGCCCGCCAGCGACAGACGCCCCTCCAGCAGGGCGCGTCCCTGCGCCACCGCCACCGGCCGGAAGTCTCTCGGGGTGAAGGCGAGGAAGGTGGCCGCCGGCCGGTCCAGGAACAGAATGCGGTAAAGGGGAAGGGCGGCCCACTCCGCAGCCAGCCTGCGGCGGACCAGCGAGATCAGGGCCGACAGGCTCTCCATGGCCACCTGCAGCGGTCCGGGCACCCGGCGGGACGCTTGGACGCCAGCGGCCGGGGGCATGGGCACCGGATCAGGTCAGGGCGGGCGCGACCGGCTCGCCCCGCAAAGCCGCGATGTTGGCAAGGTAGGCCGACGGGCCGCCGCGGAACGCCGCGGTGCCCGCGACAAGGGCCGTCGCCCCGGCGGCGATGCACTGCCGCGCGGTATCCGCATTCACCCCGCCATCCACCTCGATGATCATGTCCGGCCGCCCGGCCGCATCGGCCATCGCCCGCAGCGCCTCGATCTTCCGCAGCTGCGACGGCATGAAGGACTGGCCGCCGAAGCCCGGGTTGATGGACATGACCAGCATCAGGTCGATGTCGTCCAGCATGTAGCGGACGACCTCGGGGGAGGTGGAGGGGTTGAAGGCCACCCCCGCCCGCGCGCCCAGCTGGCGGATCCGCTGCAGGCTGCGGTTCAGGTGCGGGCCGGCCTCGGGATGGATGGTGATGATGTCGGCACCGGCGTCGCGGAAGGCCTCGAGGTACGGATCCGCCGGCGCGATCATCAGGTGCACGTCGAAGGGGATGGTCACGTGCGGCCGCAGGGCCCGGATGACGTCCGGACCGAAGGTGATGTTCGGCACGAAATGCCCGTCCATCACGTCCAGGTGCAGCCAGTCGGCCCCCGCGGCGGCGATGGCGCGTGCCTCCTCACCCAGGCGGGAGAAGTCCGCGGACAGCATGGACGGGGCGATGATCGGAGGGGTCGTCATGTCCTTCGGATACGCCGCGTTCGGGCCGGATGGCAAGCCTCGGCCGGGTCCTACCGGCGGGGCTCGGGCGGACGCTCGGCCCCGCCCAGCGGGGCGATGCGGACGCGGGCGCCATAGCTGATGGCCACATGCACCCCGTTCGGGATGGGGGTGACGTCCGGCTGGACGATCTCCACCAGCTCCCGGGTCCGCAGTACACGTACCGTATAGGCATAGCCCTGGACCTGGTTGCCCTTTTCGATGGCGTTGCCGATCAGGGCCCCGGCCACGGCGCCGACCAGGCCCGAGGCCACATGATCCTGCCGACGCCCGCCGAACTGCGAGCCGACGACGGCCCCGCCGACCCCGCCGATCACCGCCCCGTTGCCGGTATTGTCCGGGGCGATGGTGACCGGGCGGAAGGCCACGACCTCGCCCTCTTCCACATGGGCGGCCACACCGGATTCATAGGCGGCATAGCGGCCCTGCCCGCCGGTCTCGGCGCAGGCGGAGAGGCTGAGGACGGTCAGTGCCGACAGGGCGATGGCGGTCGCCGCACGTCCGGCCTTGGAAGGGATGTGGGTCGTCATGGATCGTCTCCTGATCTGGACGTCTGGCCGGGGCTCTCGGACCCCGCGCCGGATCCGGTGAACAGCCTGCCAGAGGCACGCTGAACCGGACATGAACGAGACCGGGCCTACCAGAGGAAGCAGGCGCGATTGCGGCACGGGTGTCGCGGAGCGGACGACACCCCGTTGCGTCAGGGCGCGCGGACGAACAGGGCGGCGAAGAACCCGTCCTGCCCGCCCTCGGGCGTCGACGCCCCGGGCAGCAGGCGGAACTCGCCGGGACGGGTCTGGCAGTCGGGGGAGAGCCCCAGGGCCTCCGGCGTGACCTGGCCGCGCTGGAAGGCCGGATGGCGGCGCAGGAAGGCCTCGGCCTGGGCCTCGCCCTCTTCGGTCTCGAGGGAGCAGACGGAATAGACCATCCGGCCGCCGGGTCGGGTCAGCCGGGCTGCCGCATCGAGCATCCGCGACTGCACGGCGGCCAGCTTGGCGATGTCCGCTGGCCGGGCGCCCCACAGGACATCGGGATGGCGTCGGAAGGTGCCGGTGGCGGAGCAGGGCGCGTCCAGCAGCACCGCATCGAAGGTCCGCCCGTCCTCGCCGAAGGCCGCCACGTCCGCCGTCACCCGTTCCGCCTCGAGCCGGGTCCGGGCGAGATTGTCCGCCACCCGTTCCAGCCGGCGGGCCGATCGGTCCACCGCGGTGACCACGGCCCCGGCCGCGGCCAGCTGCAGGGTCTTGCCGCCGGGGGCGGCACACATGTCGAGGGCCGTTTCCCCGGGCGCGACCGCCAGCAGGCGGGCCGGAAGGGTCGCCGCGGCGTCCTGAACCCACCAGTCGCCATCGGCATAGCCCGGCCACTCCGCCACATCCCCGCGACGGGTGACACGGACCGACCCGGTGGCCAGGACCACGCCCTCGAGGGCGGCCGCGACGGCGGCGGTCAGGTCGGGATGCTTCAGGGTCACGTCCGTCGGCGGGGTCTCGGGAATGCGCGCGCACAGGGCCGCGGCCTCGGCCTCGCCGAAGGCGGCGCGCCAGCGGGCCACCAGCCAGTCGGGCGCATTGAGGGTCGGCGGCAGGTCCCGGGCGAGGCGCGCGCCCCCATCCCGGTCCAGTCCGCGGAGGATGGCATTGATCAGTCCCTTGAACCGCTGGGTCGAGGGAAACTGGTCCGCCAGATCGACAGTGGTGGAGACGGCGGCGAAGGCCGGGGCGAGACCGAACAGGATCTGGGCGGCACCCAGGCGGAGCAGGGCCAGCGCGGAGGGCGGCGGGGGCGACTTCAGCCGGGCGTTCAGCAGATGGTCGATCCGGCCGAGGCCCCGCAGGGTGGTGGAGGCGAGGTTGCGGGCAAAGGCCCGGTCCGATCCGGTCAGCTGCGAGAAGGGCGGAGTGTTCATGGCCTCCTCGAAGCCGCCGCGGCGGGCGAGGGCGGCATCCACCAGGGACAGGGCGGCGCGGCGCGCAGGAAGTCCGTTGGCGGAAAGCTCGGGGGCGGAGGTCTCGGGAGGGTCGATCTGGGTCACCGGAGACCGGGTGCCCCATGGGCGGGGTCTTGGCAAGGCCGGAATCGTCCCGCCGGTGCCGGGCCTCTGGCGCCGCGGCGTCTCTGCGCGTATCTGGGATCCCAGGACGGAGGCCGCGACCCATGACATCCCCCCTCGACGACACCCCGGCGCCGGACACGCCGGAGATCCCGGTCAAGGTGCTGAGCCCGGCCGCCCGGCGCGCCCTGGCGGAGGCGGCGGAGCGCCGGCGTCTGGCCGAGATCCGGGCGGTCACCGGCGAGACCGGCGGACCGGCAGGCCCGGAGCCGACCCGCTACGGGGACTGGGAGCACAAGGGCCTGGCGGTGGACTTCTGATGCTGCTCGCCCATTCCACCTGGCCCGAACTCGAGGCCCGCATCGCCCGATCCCGCACCGTGGTGGTACCCATCGGCTCCAACGAGCAGCACGGCCCGACGGGGCTTCTGGGCACGGACTGGATGTGCCCCGAGATCATCGCCCATCACGCCCACGAGACCGGGGACCTGCTGGTCGCCCCGACCTTCAATGTGGGCATGGCCCAGCATCACCTGGGCTTTCCCGGCTCGATCAGCCTGCGCCCCTCGACCATGATCGCGGCCCTGCGGGACTGGAGCGTCAGCCTGGCGGGGCATGGCTTCGACCGGATCTATTTCCTCAACGGCCACGGGGGCAATGTCGCCACCATCGAGGCCGCCTTCTCCGAGATCTATTCCGAGGCCAGCTGGCGGGGCGAGCGCCGGGGCTTTGCCCTGAAGCTGAAGAACTGGTGGGACCTGCCCGGCGTCGCCAAGCTGTGCGAACGGCTCTATCCCACGGGTCACGGCAGCCACGCCACCCCGTCGGAGATCGCCGTCACCCAGTTCGCCTATCCACAGAGCCGCAAGTCCGCGGACTATGCGCCGAAGATCGCGCCCAGCGGGCCGATCCGAGAGGCCCTCGACTTCCGCGCCCGGTATGCCGACGGCCGCATGGGGTCCGATCCGGGGCTGGCAACGCCCGAAGCGGGGGGCGAGATCGTCCGGCTGGCGGCGGACGGCCTCGTCAGCGACGTGCGTGCCTTTGCCTCGGAACCGCCGGTCTGAGGCGGTGATTCAGACGGCGAGGCGGTAGCCGCCCACCTCCGTCACCAGGATCTGGGCGGTGCCCGCAGTGACCTCGATCTTCTGCCGCAGACGATAGATATGGGTCTCCAGGGTATGGGTCGTGACCCCGGCATTGTAGCCCCAGACCTCCGCCAGCAGGGCCTCCCGCGAGGCGGTGCGACCCTCTGCCCGGTACAGGTACTTGAGGATGTTGGTTTCCTTTTCCGTCAGCCGGATCTTCTTCTGGCGGGCGTCGATCAGCACCTTCTGGGCCGGGCGGAATTCATAGGGACCAATGTGGAAGACCGCATGCTCGGACTGCTCGTGGGCGCGCAGGTGGGCGCGGATGCGCGCGGCGAGCACGGCGAACTTGAAGGGCTTGATCACATAGTCGTCAGCCCCGGAATCGAGGCCGCGGATGGCGTCGGCATCCTCCGCCGCGGCGGTCAGCATGATCACCGGGGCACTGATACCCTCGCTGCGCAGCTGCTTGCAGGCGTCGCGGCCGTCCCCGTCGGGCAGGTCCACATCGAGGATGATCAGGTCCGGGGACAGGCTGCGGGCGGCGGCCAGTCCCTCGGCCACGGTGCCTGCGGCGGTGACCTTGAAGTCCGCCTCCAGGGCCAGCTGCTCGGCCAGGGCCTCCCGCAGATCGGTGTCGTCGTCGACGATCAGAAGGGTTTTCTGCTGTGACATATGTGCGATCCTGCACCGGGAACTCTGGCGGGCCAAGATGGCTCTGACGCGCCATGATGGCGATGACGAGGCGATAGCATGATTTTCGTGGCGCACGGCGATGGTCATTTCACCGCTCCGGGCTGGGAGACCCGCTGTGGCCTCGGCCGGTCGGGCGTGTTGGCGGCCGGGGACAAGCGGGAAGGTGACGGGGCCTCGCCCATCGGGATCTGGCCGATCCGCCGGGTGCTGTTCCGGCCGGACCGGATCACCGCCCTCGAGACCCGCATCGACACCGCCCCCCTCGATCCGTCGGATGGCTGGTGTGATGCGCCGCAGGACCCGGCCTACAACCGGCCCGTGCGGCTGCCCTATCCTGCCAGTGCAGAAAACCTCTGGCGCGAGGACGAGGTCTACGATCTTATCGTCGTCCTGGGTCACAATGATGACCCGCCCGTTCCCGGGATGGGGTCCGCCATCTTCCTGCATCTGGCCCGGCCGGAGGGCACGCCGACGGAGGGCTGCGTCGCCCTGACGCGCCCGGACCTGCTCCGGCTGCTGGCGGAGGCGACACCGGGGGCGGCGGTGGAGATCCGGGCGGCCTGAAGGGGGAGACTCGCAGGGGTCTCCGTCCGGGGAGAATCATTTTTTCAAGGGGATACTCATGCGTCTTGCTCGTTCCGCGGCCCTCGCCGGTCTGACCCTGACGGCCGCTCTGGCTGTCGCACCGACCCTGGCCCGGGCCGACGACATTCCCGCGGCCACCCTCGCCCGGGCGGAGGCCTTGCGCGATCGGGCCCTGAAGGGCAGCGGGGCCTATGAGATCCTTGAAAGCCTGACCACCGAGATCGGTCCCCGCCTTGCCGGCTCAGATGCGGAGCACCGGGCCGCGGCCTGGGGCGTGGAGCGGTTGAAGGCCCTGGGCTTCACCAACGTCCATACCGAGCGTTTCGCGGTTCCCGGCTGGACCCGGGGCGCCGAGACGGCCCAGGTGATCTCGCCCTTTCCGCAGCGCCTGATCGTGGCAGCCCTGGGCGGGTCCGTGGCGACCCCGGCCGACGGCGTGGAGGGCGAGATCGTCGTCTTCCGCACCTATGACGCGCTGCTGGCCGCGGCCCCGGGCACCCTCGCGGGCAAGATCGCGGTGGTCACCCAGCCCATCCCCCGGACGCAGGACGGCCTGGGCTATGGCATGAACTACCGCATCCGCGGCCAGGGGGCGTCGGAGGCGGCCAAGCGGGGCGCCATCGCCTATCTGATGCGCTCGCTGGCCACGGGCGACCGCCGCGACCCGCACACTGGGGCCATGACCTATGCCGCGGGGGCTCCGAGGATTCCCGCCGCCGCGCTGTCGGTGCCGGATGCGGAGCAGCTGGACCGGATGGTGGCCCGGGGGAGGCCCGTGCGGCTGAAGCTGGTGCTCACCCCCACGATCCGCGAAGGGGCCACCGCCGAGACGGTGGTGGGCGATCTGGTGGGGCGGGAGAAGCCGGACGAGATCGTGCTCATCGGCGGGCATCTCGACAGCTGGGACCTGGGCACCGGGGCGATCGATGACGGGGCCGGGGTGGCGATCACCACCGCCGCCGCGAGGCTGATCGCCGATCTGCCGCAACACCCCCGCCGCACCATCCGGGTCGCCATGTTCGGGGCCGAGGAGATCGGCAAGGCCGCGGAGGCCTTCGCCACGGCCCACAAGGCCGACGAGGCTGGGACGGTGCTGGCCGGGGAGTGCGATTTCGGGGCCGAGCCGGTGGTGTCCATCGCCCTGCCGGATCATGCGGCCGTGAGCCCCTATGGCCGGGCGCTGGCCCGTGTGGTCGCGACCCTGCCGACCAGCGTCACCTTCAAGCCGGTGGCGGACGGCGGTGCGGATCTCGAGGGACTGGTGGGCGTGCCGCTGGTCGGCATGTCCCAGGACGGCACCCATTATTTCGACCTGCACCACTCGGTGGACGACACGCTGGACAAGGTCAGTGCCGAAAGCCTCGACAAGGCCGTCGCCGCCTGGGTGGCCATGACCTATCTGGCGGCGGACACGACCACGGACTTCCGCGCCCTGGCCGCAGGGCCCGGTGCGCCGCCGCCGGGCAAGCGTCCCTAGACGGTCGGGACCTGCGAGGGCCACAGGTCCGGCTTGACCCGCAGGCCTCGGGTCGCCGAGATTGCCCGCGAGCCCCCGCGTCAACACAAGCCGCCGCGTCGTGTCGGCATCGCGGGGCGGCCGAAGGGGGATGCGTGAAAAAACCAGGCCGTCTGACGGGGCGTCTCGGTCTTGCCCTGATCCTTCTCGCAGCGGTCCCCCTGGCCCAGGTGGTCGTCTATCGCGTGGTCCCCGCCCCGATCACGATCCTGATGATCGAGCGGATGTTCGAGGGCAAGGGGCTGCACCACGACTGGCGGCCCATCGACCGGATCTCCCCGCATCTGGTGGAATCGGTCATTGCCGCGGAGGATTCCGGCTTCTGCGACCATCACGGCTTTGACTTCGAGGCCATGCAGAAGGCCGCGGAGGCCAATGCCCGGCACCCCGGCAAGATCCGCGGCGGCTCCACCATCAGCCAGCAGACGGCCAAGAACGTGTTCCTGTGGCCGGGGCGGGACTATGTCCGCAAGGGTCTGGAGGCCGGCTATACCGTGCTGATCGAGACCGTCTGGGGCAAGCGGCGGATCATGGAGATGTATCTGAACGCCGTGGAGTGGGGCCCGGGCATCTATGGGGCCGAGGCCGCGTCCCAGGCCTATTTCCACGTCTCCGCCGACCACCTGTCCCCGGCCCAGGCGTCGCGGCTCGCCGCCATCCTGCCCAGTCCGCTGAAATGGAAGGCCGTGAAACCCGGCCGCTATGTGGCGCGACGCAGTGCCAGGATCGGGGCTCGGGCCGCGGTGGTGCGGGAGGACGACCTCGCGGCCTGCGTGCGCGACTGAGCCTCAGAGGTCGATGACCGCCGCCTCGCCGTCCTCGTCGCCGAACGCCACCCGGCGGCCGTCGGGGGTGACGGCCACGGCGCTCACGGCCGCGCCCTTCTCCGCCCGCAGCTTCCGTTCGCCGGTGACATTGAGATCCACCGTCCAGACCTGACCGTCGGACCGGCCGGCGATCAGACGCACCGTGTCCCTCGCGCCCGCGCAGTGGGTCACCAGGCTGGTCTCGTCCATGCCGATCTCCACCGCCTCGCGGCCCATGGGCCCGTTGGCGCCCGAGAAGGGCCAGATCACCACCCCCGGGGCTCCCGACGTGGCCAGCAGCGCCCCCTTGGCCATGAAGCTCAGGGACCGGATCTTGCCGGGATAGCCGGCCATCCGCATGTCCTTGGCGTCCTGAAGCCGCCAGCCGTGGAGGGCGTTCTCCTGCATGGCGGACAGGACGAACTTGCCGTCGGGGCTGACGGCCACCCGCACATGGGCCCCCGGCCATTTCAGAAGGGTCGGCTTCTGGTCGGCGATGCGGGCGTACCACAGCATCACACCGCCATAGGTCGACGCCATGATCCGCCGTCCCTTGGGATCGAAGGCCACGTCCGTGACGGTCCGCTCGTGGCGGAAGCGGCGCTCGAAGGCGGGATCTGCGGCGTCACGGACGATCAACTCCCGCCCCGCGGCGACGGCGATCAGCCCCGTCTCGGGGCTGACGCAGACGGCGTCGAGCCACTTGCCACCGAGGTCCGCGAGGCATTCGGCACCCTCGCGGCGGGACCAGACGAGACGCCCGTCGTCGCCCCCCGTGACCACGCCGTCTCCGGACGGGTGGAGGGCGGCACTCAGCACGGCCCCGTCATGGGCCGACACCGTCTGGCCGGTCTCGAACCGGACCGTGCCGTCCGAAAGGGTGAAGACGGCCCCGCTGCGATCGAACAGGATCGCCACCACATAGCTCTGGAAAGACTTCTGCATACCGCCCGATACCGTCCCTTAACCCCTCTTGCCTAGTGTCCTGTTGGAACGGTCTGCACACACCGTTGCCACATTCGGCGGAATCGTCACCCCTGCTGGGGGAATCCGGGCGGGGGCGGTGAAAACCGTCTTTACTTCCCGTGCGTGAGAGGCGATCAATCGCCGCAGAGAGACAGGCGCTACCCTTGGGTGGCTGAGGAGAGATTGCGAGATGGCGGCAAAGTTGTCCGGCCCGGGCGGTGGGTCCAAGTTCGACCTGGGTCAAAACTCTGACATCAATGTGACGCCGTTCGTGGACGTCATGCTCGTGCTGCTGATCATCTTCATGGTGACCGCGCCGCTGGCGACCCTGTCGATCAAGCTCGACCTTCCGCCGGCCCAGCCGGCCAGCAACACCAAGCCGAAGCCCCCGACCATCATCAACATCCAGCAGTCGGGCAACATCTTCGTCGGCACCGGGGATTCCACCCGCGCCACCACCTTGAACACGATCATCACCGACGTGAAGGGCGAACTCAGCGCCCACACCAACGACACCGTGTTCATCCGTGCCGACAAGCACGTGAAGTACTCGGCGTTCATGGCCGTGGTGAACAAGCTGCAGGACGCCGGTCTCTACAAGATCGCGCTGATCACCGAAGACCTGAGCCAGGAAACCTGATCCGACCGACGCATCGTCCGGTCTGACGAACCCCGCCTCCCCTCCGGAGGCGGGGTTTTTCGTGGTCGGTGACGCCGGAGCCGGCACGAAAAAAGGGCACCGCTGCTGCGATGCCCTCGTTTCGGGTCTGAAGGGATCCGCCGCCGGTCAGGCGATGGCGGCGGTCCGGAGCATGCCGCGCTCGTGCAGCAGCTGGGCGATCTGCACCGCGTTCAGGGCGGCCCCCTTGCGCAGGTTGTCGGAGACGACCCACAGGTTCAGCCCGTGTTCCACCGTCGGATCGTTGCGGATACGGCTGACGAACACGCCGAACTCGCCCACGCATTCCTTGGGCGTGATGTAGCCGGTGGGGTCGCGCTTATCGACCACCACCACCCCTGGCGCATCCCGCAGGATGTCCCGGGCGTCATCTGCGTCCAGCGCGCTCTCGAACTCGAGATTGACGGAGAGGGAGTGGCCGACGAAGACCGGGACCCGGACGCAGGTCACGGTCAGCCTGATGTCCGGATCCAGCATCTTGTGCGTCTCCTTCCACATCTTGGCCTCCTCGTCGGTATAGCCGTCGTCCTGGAAGGCCCCGATGAAGGGAATGACGTTGAAGGCGATCTGCTTGGGGAACTTCACCGGTTCCGTGGGCCCCAGCACGAACACGCCCTTGGACTGGTCCCAGAGCTCGTCCATGCCCTCCTTGCCCGCGCCGGACACGGACTGATAGGTCGAGACCACGGCGCGCTTGATGCCGGCCTCGTCGTGCAGGGGCTTCAGCGCCACCACCAGCTGGGCGGTGGAGCAGTTCGGGTTGGCGATGATGTTCTTGCGGTGGGCATCGACCACGGCGTCCGGGTTCACCTCCGGCACGATCAGCGGCACATCCGGGTGTTGGCGCCAGGCGGAGGAGTTGTCGATGACGATGGGGCCGGCCGCCCCGATCCGCTCCGACCATTCCCGCGACACGGCACCGCCGGCGGACATCAGGACCACGTCCACCTTGGTGA
>DAINBM010000026.1:0-12636 GCA_036732965.1 Caulobacteraceae bacterium
GTGTGGCTGGCGCAGCACGGCAGCCTGAAGTTCGGCCAGGGGATCGACATCACCCTCTTGCTGCTCACCTGCGGGCCGGTGACCGTGGCTCCGCTGGCCCTGTTCGCCTATGCCGCCCGGCGGCTGCCGTTCAATGTGGTGGGCTTCATCCAGTTCATCACCCCCACCCTGCAGTTCGCCTGCGGGCTGTTGCAGGGGGAGCGGCTGACCTGGCCGAGCCTCGTGGCCTTCGCCTTCATCTGGGCGGGGGCGCTGGTGTTCGCCGTCAATCTCGTGGCCCGGCTCCGGCGGGAAAGTGCGGTCGGAAGGCCCGCGGGCACCAGTTGAAGTCCCGCCGGGCGGGACCGGCGTCAAAGGTCAGGTCCGCCTCCATCCGCGCCCCCATCTGGGCATTGGCACCGGGCAGCAGGGGGCCCGCCAGGGCAAAGCCGACCTGCCAGAGCACCGGCGGCACGGTCAGGATCCGCGGACGGCGGCCCAGCCCCTCGAACACGCGCGTCACCATCGCCCGGTAGGACAGGGTCTCCCCGCCGGGCAGGTCATAGGCCCGGCCGAGCGTCGCCGGGTGGTCCAGCACGGACAGCGCCGCCCGGGCCAGATCCTCCGCATGCACCGGCTGGCGCAGGCCGCCACCGGTTCCCGCCAGGGGAATGACGCCGAACCGCCGGGCGAGCCGGGCGAGGCGGCTGACATTGCCGTCCAGCCCCTCCCGATAGATCAGGGTCGGCCGCAGCACGGTCCAGCCGATCCCGTGCCGGTCGCAGGCGGCGGCGAGGGTGTCCTCCGACCGGGCGAGGCGCTCGGCGATCTCCCGCTCGCCCGGGTCGGCGGAGCCGGTCTTGGTCCAGCGGCTGGTGGAGGAGAAGGCCACGATACGGGTGACCCCTGCCCGGGACAGGACCTCCACCGCCGGGGCCACCACCCAGATGGGGGCCAGCCCCAGGGCGGTCTCCACATCCCGGACGGGCAGGGGGGCTGTCCCGGCGAGATCGGCGGTGATCCAGCGGTCCGGGTCCTGCCCCTCCCCCGGCGGCGGTCGGCGGCTGACGCAGATCAGCGGCGGGCGATCGGCCATGGCACCCAGGGCACCGCCGATGAGACTGGTGGCCCCCAGACAGAGAAGCGGTGCGGGCGTCTGGCTCATGACCCCGGGCATAGGACGCGCCGGTTCAGGGGACAAGAGTCATGGGACATGGGGGGCGCGGGGCAGCCCCTTCCCGGTGCCTGCGCACCTTGCGTGGCGGCGTTCGCATCGCCATACACCCGGGGACGCTGTTCCCCTTGCATCGGACCCTGGCTGATGAATACCGAGCTTCTCCACGACGTGGTCGCCGCCGCCCTGCGCGCCGGTGCAGACGCGGCCGAAGCCGTGGCGGCGGAGCGCAGATCCCTGTCCGTGTCGGTCCGCGAGGGACGGCTGGAGGATGTGGAGAACGAGGAGTCCCGCGACCTCGGCCTGCGGGTGTTCGTCGGGCGCTCCCAGGCGGTGGTGTCCGGCTCGAACCTGTCGGCGGAGGCCCGGGCCCGGCTGGTGGAGCGGGCCGTGGCCATGGCCCGCCTGGCACCGGAGGATATCTATGCCGGCCTCGCGCCCGAGGAACGGCTGTTTCGCGGCCCGGTGCCGGACCTGGCCCAGTATGACCCGACGCCGCGCACTGCCGCCGACCTCGAGGCCGCCGCCCATGCGGTGGAGCAGGCGGCGCTGCAGCATCCCGGCGTGAGCAAGAGTGACGGCGGCGCGGCGGGCTGGTCCTCCGGCGGCTGGTCGATGGTCACCAGCGGGGGCTTCGAGGGATCGCACCAGGCCTCGGCCTTCTCCCTTTCCGCCACCATGATCGCCGGCGAGGGCGCAGGCATGGAGCGCGGCGGCGAGGGCCGGGCCACCCGCTGGCTCGCGGACCTGCCCACCGCCGCCGAGATCGGCGCCACGGCGGCGGAGCGCACCGTGGCCCGGCTCAATCCCCGCCGACTGGAGAGCCGCACGGCCCCGGTGATCTTCGAGAACCGCCTGGCCACCTCCCTCCTCGGCCCGCTGGTCGGTGCCATTTCCGGGGGGGCCGTCGCCCGGGGGGTGTCGTTCCTCAAGGAGAAGCTGGGGCAACAGGTCTTCGCGCCCGGCATCCGCATCACCGAGGAGCCCCACCGCCTGAAGGGGCTGGGCTCGGTCCCCTTCGACGACGAGGGGGTGGCCACCGTGGAACGGGCCCTGATCGATGACGGCGTGCTCACCACCTGGCTGATGAACATTGCCAGCGCCCGGCAGCTGGGCCTCGAGACCACCGGCCATGCCAGCCGGGGCCTGGCCGGGGCACCGGGGGTGACGACCCACAACCTCACCTTCCAGCCGGGCACCGAGACGCCGGAGGCCCTCCGCGCCGCCGTGGGTGACGGCCTTTGGGTCACCTCCATGTTCGGCCCGTCCCTCAATGCCAACACCGGCGACTGGTCGGTGGGGGTGTCGGGCGTCTGGTTCGAGAAGGGGGAGCTGGCCTATCCGGTGAACGAGATCACCGTGGCGGGGAACCTCATGGACATCTACCAGCGGATCGTCCCCGCCTCGGACCTGGAGATCCGCAGCTCCAGCAATGCCCCGAGCCTGCTGGTGGACGGCCTGGCGATCGCCGGCGCATGATCGCCGACCTCGCCCTGATCTCCGAGGCGGCCCGGGCCGGGGGCGCGCTGGCCCTGGCCCACCGGGCGGACGGGGTGAAGGTGCGCACCAAGGCCGACGGCACCCCGGTGACCGAGGCGGACGAGGCGGTGGACCGGCTGCTGTTCGAGACCCTGACCGGTGCCCGGCCCGACTATGGCTGGCTGTCGGAGGAGACGGCCGACGATCCCGCCCGCCTGCGCACGACCCGGCAGTTCATTGTCGACCCCATCGACGGCACCAAGGCCTATTTGAAGGGGGATCCCTGGTACGTGGTGTCCATCGCCGTGGTGGAGGACGGGCAGAGCGTGGCGGGGGTGCTCTATGCCCCGGCCCTGGACGAGCTCTATCAGGTCACCCGCGGCGGCGGCGCGACCCTGAACGGCCGGCCGATCCGGGCCAGCGGGACCGAGGCCCTGGCGGGGGCGGCCATGCTGGGGGATGCGCCCCTGTTCGCCGATCCCCGCTGGCCGACCCCGTGGCCGCCCATGCGCATCACCGACCGCAATGCCGTGGCCTATCGCATGGCCCTGGTGGCGTCGGGTGCCTTTGACGCGGCCCTGTCCCTCAGGTCCAAGCGGGACTGGGACCTGGCCGCGGCCACCCTGCTGTGCCAGGAGGCCGGCGCGGTGGTGACCGATCACCAGGGCGGTGAACTCAGCTTTAACTCTCCCGGGGCCAGGGTGCGAAGCCTGATCTGTTCCGCGCCCGGGCTCCATGCCGAGATCCTGTCGCGAACCGCGTTCCTGAAGCTTCCCGCCTGACCCCTCCCTCCTGATTCCGGAAAACCGATGCCCGACAAGCAGCTTCTCCATCTCGTGTTCGGCGGCGAATTGAAGGACGTCACCGCGCTGGAGTTCCGCGATCTGAGCAAGATCGAGTTCGTGGGGGCCTACCCCAACTATGCCGAGGCGCACCGGGCGTGGAAGGCCAGGGCCCAGTCCACGGTGGACAATGCCCTGATGCGTTACGTGATCGTCCATGCCCACAAGCTCCTCGAGCCCCACGAGGACGACGAGCACGGGCATCACCACTAGGGGTCCTTGCGTCCTTCGAGACGGGCCGTTCCGGCCCTCCTCAGGATGACGAAGGGTGGGGAACATCAACAACAATCGTCATGGTGAGGAGGCCCGCAGGGCCGTCTCGAACCCCGCAGCACCGGGCACAGCCTCCTTCGAGACGGGCTTCGCCCTCCTCAGGATGACGAAGGGTGGGGAACATCAACAACAATCGTCATGGTGAGGAGGCCCGCAGGGCCGTCTCGAACCCCGCTCGCGCCCTATCCGGCCAGCCGCATGCTGGCGCGAAGGCCTCCCAGCGGGCTGCGGGCGAGCACGATCTCCCCCCCGTGGCTGCGGGCCACGTCCCGGGCGATGGCCAGGCCCAGCCCGACGCCCCGGACGTTCTGGTTGCGGGACTCGTCCAGCCGGGAAAAGGGCTTGAAGGCCTCCTCGTACTGGGATTCCGGGATCCCCGGCCCGTCATCGTCCACGGTGATCTCCACCCCGCCGGTGGACAGGGCCCGGGCCGCCACCTCGACCCGCGTCCCGTGGGCCAGGGCATTCATCACCAGGTTCGACAGGGACCGCTTCACGGCATTGGGTCTCAGCGGGGCCACCAGCCCCACCGGCGCCTCCACCGCCACCGTGGCACCGGTGCGGGCGGCACCGTCCGCCACGGCGCGGACCAGGTCGCCCACATCCACAGGCTCTACCGGCTCGCCGCCCTCCCCCCGGGCAAAGGCGAGGAACTCCTCGATCATGTGCTCCATCTCGGCCAGGTCGCCCTTGATGGCCTCGATCCGGGGGCTGGGGGGGGCCAGTTCCGCCTCCAGCCTCAGCCGGGTCAGCGGCGTGCGCAGATCGTGGCTGACGGAGGCGAGGAGGGTCGTCCGCTGCTCGATGTGCCGCTGGATGCGGGTCTTCATGTCGATGAAGGCGGCCGCGGCCTGGCGGACCTCCCGCGCCCCGTGGGGCTTGAAGTTCGGAGCGTCCACCCCCTTGCCGAAGGCCTCCGCCGCGGCGGCCAGCCGCTCGATCGCTCGCACCTGGTTGCGGATGAAGGCGATGGACAGGGCGGTGAGCACGAAGGTCGCCCCCGCCAGCCACATGATGAACACATGCCCCCGGGCGGCGAAGGCCCGGTCCCGCGGCGCATAGATGCGCATCACCCCGCCCCGGACCTTCACCCGGATCTCGATATAGGTGGGGTAGCGGGTGGTATCGAGCCAGAAGTCCTCGGTCAGACGGTCATCGACGGCGTTGCGCAGGGCCTGGTCGAAGCTTGGCACCACCCGGCCCCGGGGATGGCTGGTGGGCAGGGACCGTCCCGGCTGGAAGGCGAGGCGCAGGGCCTGGGTCCGCTCCGCCCGGTCGGTGATGTGGCTGAAGTTCAGGGGCGTCGGATCGGATTCGAAGGCCGCCACGTCCCAGGCCACGTCCCCGGCCAGGGCCTCGGACAGCTGGGTGGTCACGGTCTGCCAATAGGCCTCGAAGAACACCCAGGTCACCGCCACCTGCATCACCGCCACGGGCAGGATGATGATCAGCAGCGACCGGGCGAACAGGGAGGTGGGGGCCCAGCGCTTGAACAGCCGGGGCCACAGGTGCAGGCGCCGCCGGCGGGGTCGGGCGGGGGAGGGCCGGTCTGCGACAGGGTCCATCGGGGTGTCCATCGGGCCTCAGTCCGGGGCCAGCATGTAGCCGACGCCCCGGACCGTCTGCAGATAGCGCGGATTGCGGGGGTCCGTCTCGATCTTCCGGCGCAGACGGGTCACCTGCACGTCCACCGCCCGGCCGGTGGGGTCGGCGGTGTCCCGGGCCAGTTCCAGCCGGTCGATCGGGGCATGGGGATTGGCCGCGAGACGGCGCAGCAGCTTGGCCTCCGCCTCGGTCAGGCGCACGGGCTCGCCGTCCCGGGTCAGCTCGCCCCGCCCGGCATCGAACGCGCAGGCCCCGAGCGCCAGCACCACAGCCCTTGGTGCCGCCTGCACCCGGCGCAGGATCGCCTCGATGCGCAGGACCAGCTCCCGCGGGTCGAAGGGCTTGGCCAGATAGTCGTCGGCCCCCAGGCTCAGCCCCTCGATCCGGTCCGTGGCGGCATCCCGGGCGGTGAGCATCAGCACCGGGGTCGACTGGCGGCCGCGGATCCAGCGGGCCAGGGAAAAGCCGTCCTCGCCGGGCATCATCACGTCCAGCACCATCAGGTCGAAGTCGAGGCTCGCCACCAGCTTGCGGGCGGCGGCGGCGTCGGGTGCCCCGGTGACCCGGAATCCGGCCCGGGCCAGGTATTCCTTCAGCAGGTTGCGGATGCGGTCGTCGTCGTCCACCACCAGCAGGTGGCGCGCCTGGCCGTCTGTGAGGGTCGGCAGGGGCGTGCTCATGCGGGCAGTTCCGCCTCCCGCAGCACCGTGGCGGCCAGGGCCTGCAGCACGGCGGCGGCCTGGGGGGCCTTGTCCAGCCCCCCGGCCCGATAGGCCCGGGCGAAGGCCTGGCGCAGGCGGTGGCTGACCCGGGCCTCGAAGGCCTGGCCCGCCTCGGTCAGGTGGACCGGGCGGCGGCGGGCATCGGCCTCGCCCTGGTCGCGCTGGGCATAGCCGGCGTCGCACAGGTCCCCCAGCACCCGACTGGCCCCCTGCTTGGACAGGCCGGTGAGATGGGCGAGCTCCTGCACCCCCAGCCCCGGCCGCCGCTTCAGCAGGAAGGCGGCCCGGTAGTGGCCCCGGCCCAGCCGGTGCGGCTCCCCGTCCAGGCCCCCGTCGGCGGTCAGCCACAGGGCGGCCTCGGCCAGCAGGAACAGCTCCAGGGTCCGGTCCAGGGCATCATCGGACAGGATCAGACGTGCATCCACCGGCGTCGGCATGCTAGGGCTCAGGGACACGCTTCGAACCCCTGACCCGGCCGGTGGTATGCGGATCGGTTTTTTGAAGGGTAAGACGTGCTGCTACAACCCCCGTCTATTGCGGAAATACTCCAATGACCATCATTCCCTTCGACGATCGTGACGGCTGGATCTGGATGAACGGCGAATTTGTGCCCTGGCGCGAGGCCAAGATCCACGTGCTGACCCACGGCCTGCACTATGGCAGCTGCGTCTTCGAGGGCGAGCGCCTCTATGACGGGGAGATCTTCAAGCTCACGCCGCATACCAAGCGCCTGTTCCGCTCCGCCGAGATTCTCGAGATGGAAATCCCCTTCACCGTGGCGGAGATCGACGCGGCCTGCAAGGAAACCGTGGCCCGGATGGGCTTCGACAACGCCTATGTCCGCCCGGTAGCCTTCCGCGGGCCGGAGCAGATGGGGGTGGCCGCCGCAGGCACCCGCACCCACGTGGCCATCGCCGCCTGGGAATGGCCCAGCTATTTCGACCCGGAGGTGAAGCGTCGCGGCATCCGCATGATGCACGCCCCCTATGCCCGCCCGGCGCCCAATTCCGCCCCGACGGAGGCCAAGGCCGCGGGTCTGTACATGATCTGCACCCTGTCCAAGAATGCGGCGGAGCGGGCGGGCTATTCCGACGCCCTGATGCTGGACTATCGCGGCTATGTGGCCGAGGCGACGGGGGCCAACATCTTCTTCGTGCAGGACGGGGTGATCATCACCCCGCTCGCCGACTGCTTCCTGAACGGGCTCACCCGGCAGACGGTGATCGACCTCGCCCGCGCCCGGGGCTTCGAGGTGGTGGAGCGGCACATCCAGCCCGAGGAGATGACCCGGTTCTCCGAGTGCTTCATCACCGGCTCCGCCGCCGAGGTGACGCCGGTGTCCGAGATCGGCGAGTACCGTTTCACGCCGGGCAATGTGTCCCTGTCCCTGATGGAGGACTATTCCCAGCTGGTGCGCGGCAAGCTGAAGCTGGACGGGCTCACCTAGGGTCCTTCAACCCTTCAGGGTGGCGAGCGTCCGGCGCAGATAGTCGAGGCCGGTCCACAGGGTCAGCCCGGTGGCCAGCCAGAGCAGGGCCAGAGCCACCGGCCGCAGGCCGGGCAGCAGCTCCGCCCCCATGGCGGCGCTCAGCCCCACCAGCTGGACGGTGGTCTTCCACTTGGCCAGCTGCGAGACCGGCAGCTTCATGCCCGTCTCGCGAAGGCCGGCGACGAACAGCTCCCGCATCAGCATCAGGGCGCCGGGCCAGGCCACCAGCGGGGCATCCAGGGCCGACAGCCCCACGACCGCGGCGACGAGGGCGATCTTGTCGGCAATGGGATCCAGCATGACCCCCAGGGCCGAGCGGGCGTCGAGCCTCCGCGCCAGCCAGCCATCCAGGAAGTCCGTCAGGGCGGCGATCCCGAACAGGGCCAGTGCGCCGCCGATCACCGCAGGCCGGGCGGCGGCGGGTGCGGCCACGGGGCCCAGCCCCGCCGCCGCCGCCAGCAGGGCGAACACCAGGACAGCGAGCGCGATCCGCGCAACGGTCACCAGATTCGGCAGGTCCTTCGTCGTCATGGTGCCCCTATAGCCCAGGAAACGGGGCGCTGTCGTCACGCAGTGATTCCCCCCGGGGCACCGGCGGGGTATGAGGCGCGAAGCCAAGGGATTGAATCGCATGTCGGACCTGGACTGGACGGGGGAGGGGCCGCGCTCGACGCGCTTCGACGACGTCTATTTCCAGCTGTCCGACGGTCTGGCGGAAAGCCGGGCCGTGTTCCTCGACGGGTGCGGCATGCCCGGACGCTTTGCCGGGCGCCGGGCCTTTCATGTGGGGGAGCTGGGCTTCGGCACCGGGCTGAACATCGTGGCCCTGATCGACCTGTGGCGGCGCCATCGCCCCCATCCGGACGCCCGGCTCACCGTGGTGTCGGTGGAGGGCTATCTGATCTCCGCCGAGGATGCCGCCCGGGCACTCGCCGCCTTTCCGGAGCTGGCGGAGGCCGCGGCGGAGCTTCTGGCCCAGTGGCCGGACGGGCGCTCGGGACGGCACCTGATCGACTTTCCCGACTTCGGCGCCACCCTGATCCTGTGCCTCGGGGCGGTGGAGCCGGTGCTGGCGGGCCTCGATGCCCGCATGGACGCCTGGTTCCTCGACGGCTTCGCCCCCGCCCGCAATCCGGAGATGTGGACCGAGGCCGTGCTCGCCCGGGTGGCGGAGCTGTCGGCGCCGGGCTGCGTGGCGTCGAGCTTCACCGTGGCCGGCGACGTGCGTCGCCGCCTGGCCGCCGCGGGCTTCACCGTGGCCAAGCGACCGGGTTTCGGCCGCAAGCGGGAGCGGCTGGAGGCCGTCATGCCGGGTGCTGCGCCCCCTGATCCGGCCCCGCGGGTGGCGGTGATCGGCGCCGGGATCGGCGGGGCCAGTCTCGTCCGGGCCTTTCGCCGGGCGGGTCATGCCGTGACCCTGTTCGAGGCGGACCGCCCGGGGGCCGGGGCATCCGGCAATCCCGCGGCCCTGGTCACCCCCCGTCTCGACGCCGGTCTGGGGGATGTGGCGGTGCTGCATGCGCAGGCCTATGCCCATGCGATACAGGTCTATCGGACCGAGGCCATGGAGGCCCTGATCGCCCGGGGGGCGCTGCAGCTGGAAAAGGGCCCCCGGGACCCCGCCCGGTTCGACACCCTGAGTACCTGGGACGGCTTTGCCCCGGGGGGCCTGCAGCGGACCGCGGCGGAGGAGACCCGGCGCCGGGTGGGCGAGCCCACGACCGCAGGAGCCCTGCGCTATCGCGACGCCCTGGTGCTGGAACCCGCCGCGGTGCTGGCGGCCTTCCTCAGCCATGTGACGCCGAAGCCGGAACGCGTGGCGCAACTGGCCCCCGGGGCGGGCGGCTGGACCCTGACCGATGGGACGGGTGCCGTGCTGGGGACCTTCGATGCGGTCTGCGTGGCGGCGGGTTTCGACACCGCGGCCCTGGTGGCGGACACGGCCCTGCGCCCGGTGCGGGGCCAGGTCACGACCTCGGCCCAGCGGCTGGAGGGGGAGGCCACCGCCTGGGGCGGCTATGTGATCCCCACCCGCACGGGGCTGCTGTTCGGGGCGACGCACCAGCGGGGGGACGACGACTGTCGCGCCCGCTCCGCCGATGATGCGGACAATCTGGAGAGCCTGGCCACCGTCCGTCCGGCCCTGGCCCGGCGAGTGGGACTGGCCCCGCTGGGCCACCGGGCGGCGATCCGCACCAGCGCCCCCGACCACATGCCCCTGACGGGGGCGGCGGCACCCGGCCTGTTCCTGCTCACCGGTTTCGGCGGGCGGGGCTTCACCCTGGCTCCGCTGCTGGCGGAGCAGGTGGCCGCCCAGGTGCTGGGCGCGCCCCGTCCCCTGTCCCGGGGCCTCGCCCGGCGGCTGGACCCGCAGCGCCACACCTCCCCTGCCACGCCCCCTCAGGGACCTGTTGCATGACCTCCACCGATCTCTCCCCCCACAAGGCCCTGGCCGGTCCCGGCGGCTGGAGCGACGACCCTGAGCGGCTCGCCCCCAAGCTGGTGGAGTGGCGGGACCGCTGGCGGGGCACCACGCCGCTGCTGCTGCTGCCCCGGACCACGGTGGAGGTGGCAGCCCTGGTCGGCTGGTGCGCGGCCCAGGGCGTGGCGATCACGCCCCAGGGGGGCAATACCGGCCTCGTGGGCGGACAAATTCCCGACGGGGAGGTGCTGTTGTCCCTGGAGCGGATGACGGCGGTGCGGGAGGTCTCGCCCCTGGACGACGTGATGATCGTGGAGGCGGGCCTCCCCCTGGTCACGGCCCAGGAGACGGCGGCAGGGGCGGGACGGTTCTTCCCCCTGAGCCTCGCCTCCGAGGGGACGGCCACCATCGGCGGGCTGATCAGCACCAATGCCGGGGGGGTGGCGGTGCTGCGCTATGGCACCATGCGCGACCTGGTGCTGGGGATCGAGGCGGTGCTGCCCGACGGCTCGGTGTTCCACGGGCTGAAGCGCCTGCGCAAGGACAATACCGGCTATGACCTGAAGCAGCTGCTGATCGGGGCGGAGGGGACGCTGGGCGTGGTGACGGCCGCGGCGCTGAAGCTGTTCCCGGCGCTGCGCTCCCGGGCCGCGGCCCTGGTGGGGCTCGCAAGTCCGGCGGCGGCGTTGGACCTGCTGGCCCGGGCCAAGCACGACAGCGGCGGCGGGGTCGAGGCCTTCGAGCTGATCAGTGCGGCCGGCATGGGCTTTGCCGAGCGGCACCTGCCCGGCTGCCGCAATCCCCTGTCACCGGTCCATGCCTGGTACGTGCTGATCGAGATCGCCTCGGCCGAGGCGGGCCATGCTGAGGCAGCGCTGGCCCGGATCCTCGAGCAGGCCCTGGAGCGAGGCCTGATCGCGGACGCGGCGCTCGCCCAGTCGGAGACCCAGCGCCATGCCTTCTGGCGCCTGCGGGAGGGCCAGTCCGCCGCGCAGAAGCCGGAGGGGACGGCCTGGAAGCACGATGTCTCCGTGCCGGTGGCGCAGGTGCCGGCCTTCATGGCGCAGGCCACGGCGGCGGTGGAGGCCTTCTGTCCCGGTGTGCGGGTCTGCGCCTTCGGCCATGTGGGGGACGGCAACATCCATTTCGACGTGCTCCAGCCCGCCGGCGGAGACGGGGCGGCCCATGCGGCCCTGCGCGATGCCGGGTCGCGGATCGTGCACGACCTTGCCGCCGGCATGGGCGGTTCGATCTCCGCCGAGCATGGTCTGGGCACCATGAAGACGGCGGAGGCCCTGCGCTACAAGGACCCCGTGGCCGTGGCGGCCATGCGCGCGGTGCGCGGCGCGCTGGACCCGGGGCGGATCATGAACCCGCGCGTGCTGTTCTGAGGGTGCGTCCTTCGAGACGCCCCTCCGGGGCTCCTCAGGATGACGAAGGGTGTGGCTCTTTCGAACCCATCCCACGTCCGGGGGCCAGCCACGGTCGTCATCCTGAGGAGGGCCGAAAGGCCCGTCTCGAAGGACGCAGGCTCAATCCCGCAGCAGCTCGTTGATCGAGGTCTTGGACCGGGTCTGGGCATCCACCCGCTTGACGATGACGGCACAGGCGAGGCTCGGGCCGCCGCTGGGGTCGGGCAGGCTGCCGGGCACCACGACGGAATAGGCCGGGACCCGCCCGCGGAACACCTCGCCGGTGGCCCGATCGACGATCTTGGTGGAGGCCGACAGGAACACGCCCATGGACAGGACCGCGCCCTGCTCGACGATCACCCCCTCCGCCACCTCGGAGCGGGCGCCGATGAAGCAGTCGTCCTCGATGATGGTGGGGTTGGCCTGCAGGGGTTCCAGCACCCCGCCGATGCCGACGCCGCCGGACAGGTGGACCCGGGCCCCGATCTGCGCACAGGAGCCGACGGTGGACCAGGTGTCGACCATGGTTCCCTCGCCCACCCAGGCCCCGATATTGACGAAGCTGGGCATCAGCACCGCGCCCCGGGCCACATAGGCCCCGCGGCGCACCACGGCCCCGGGGACGGCCCGCAGGCCGGACTCGGCAAAGGCGGACGCATTCCAGCCCTCGAACCTGGTGGGGACCTTGTCCCACCACGGGCCCGGGGGCATGTCGGCGCCCATGATCTGGTTGTCCCACAGGCGGAAGGACAACAGCACGGCCTTCTTCAGCCACTGGTGGGTGACCCAGGCGCCGTCCACCTTCTCCGCCACCCGTCGGGCCCCGGTGTCGAGGAGGCCGATGACCTCGCTCACCAGGTCCCGGGCGTCGGTGTCGCGGGACGACAGCTCGGTGCGGCGCTCCCACAGGGTTTCGATGCGGTGTTCCAGGTCGGACATGGGGATCTTCTCAGGCGCTGAGGTGGGCGGCCGCCAGGAACGGGGCCAGGGTGAGGGTGCGGTGGTGGATGAAATCCCCGGCCTCGTCCAGGGCATGGGGACCCACCAGCACGGTCGTCATGCCCAGGGTGGCGGCGGGGGCGAGGTTGCGGGCATTATCCTCGAAGAAGCAGGAGGTTGCCGGGACCACGCCGTGGGTGCGGATCAGGGAGGCGTAGCTCTCCGGCCGGGGCTTGGGAGCCAGGTCGGCGGCCTCGAGATGGAACACATCGGCGAACAGGTCCGACAGGGCGAGGCTCT